>JAEWYA010000148.1 GCA_023395775.1 Bacillota bacterium | reverse complement strand
CTTCCGGTCTCCGGGCACGCCGGGCTTGCCGAAGGGCTTCCGGTCTCCGGGTGCACCGGGCTTGCCGAAGGGTTTCCGGTCCCCGGGCGCGCCGGGCTTGCCAAAGGGTTTCCGGTCTCCGGGTGCGCCGGGTCGCTCAAAGGACTTTCGTCCAAAACTCTTGCCAACAGGCGGCCTTCCGCCGCCCCGTGCCTGCCGCAGCGGTTTGGCCGGCGGCGTCGGCTCTGTCGGTTTCTCTGCTGCCTTCACCTCTCCGGGTTTCCGCTTTTTACCCCTGCGGAGGTTCTTATCGTGAAGAGCCTCCTCCGTTTTCCGCAGTGCGGCCCTCTGCGCCTTGACCTCCAGCCGGTCTGCCGGATCGCCGTAAGTCTCCGCGTCCTCGTCTGCCAAACGGCGGACAATGGAGGCGGCAAAGCCGATGTCGGTCACTCCCAGAAGGGCGCAGCTGCCATAGCCGACGGCCTTCCCCAATTCTTCCTTCGTAAAGGGGACCCGGATCTGAAGGCACTGGCCCATCTCCGAAAAGTGGGCCGCCCGCCGGGCGGTGTTCTCCGCCGCGTCGCAGGCCAGCAGCAACAGCCTCACATCCCGCGCCCGGGCTGCGGACTCCACCGGCTCCTCGCCGACCTCCAGCATTCCGGCCCGCTTGCACAGGCCCAGCGTGGACAGTAATTCCTTGTTCATTGGCCGCCTCCCAATTGACGCTCCATGGCGTCGTATACCTCCGGGGGAATTTGGGTCTCAAAGGCCCGCTCCAGCGCCCGGGACTTCCGGGCTTTGCGCAGGCACTCCACATTTGGGCAGACATACGCGCCCCGACCGGGCTTGCGGCCCTTTTCGTCCAATGAGACCTCGCCCTCCGGGGACTTCACCACCCGGATCAGCGCCTTTTTTTCCTTCATCTCCCGGCAGCCCACACACTGCCGCTGCGGGATCTTTTTCACTTTCGGCATGGCGCTTCCCCCGTTTCTCTTTGCTTATTCCGCGTCGTCCGCGGACGCTTCACCCTCGGCGGCGGGCTCCGCCGCCGCTTCTTCCTTGTAGCTCTCGGGCTTGATGTCGATCTTATAGCCGGTGAGCCGGGCCGCAAGGCGGGCGTTCTGACCCTCCTTGCCGATGGCCAGGGACAGCTGATCGTCCGGCACCAGCACGCGGCAGGCCTTGCCCTCGTCCGCCATCCACACGTCCACCACATCGGCGGGAGCCAAGGCGGCGGCGATGAACGCGGCGGGGTCCTCGCTGAACTTCACGATGTCGATCTTCTCGCCCCGCAGCTCCGCCACAATATTCTCCACCCGCTGACCCTTGGGGCCGACGCAGGCGCCGATGGGGTCCACGTTTTCATCGTTGGACCAGACGGCCATCTTCGTGCGGCTTCCGGCCTCCCGGGAGATGGATTTGACCTCCACCGTCCCGTCGAAAATTTCGGGGACTTCCAGTTCGAAAAGGCGCTTGACCAGGCCCGGATGGGTCCGGGAGATCAGCACCTGGGGGCCGCGGGTAGACCGGCGAACCTCCACAACATAGACTTTAACGTGCATTCCCTCCACCAGCTCTTCGCCGGGGACCTGTTCGCCCGCCATCAGAAGCGCCTCGGTGGTCTCGGTCCCGGTGCCGATGCGCAGAGAGACGTTGCCGTTTCGGGGATCAATCCGGGTGACCACGCCGGTGAGGATTTCATGCTGCTTGGAGTTAAACTCATCGTACACCATGCCCCGTTCGGCTTCCCGCAGACCCTGAATGATGACCTGCTTGCCGTTGCCCGCGGCGATGCGGCCAAAGTCCGTGTTGTCCACGGCGACATTGATGACGTCACCGATTTCATACTTGGCGGACAGTTTTTTCGCTTCGTTCAGAGGCACCTCGTTGAAGGGGTCCACATAGTCCTCTTCGTCCACCACGTTTTTCTGGACAAACATCTGCAGCGTCCGGTGCTCCACGTCCACGTCCACGATCACGTTATCCACCTGATCCTTACAGTCCCGCTTATAGGCGGTGGTCAGCGCCTGGACGATCTTATCCAGCATAAAGGACTGGGGAATATTCCGCTCTTTTTCAATCATCTCCAGCGCGGTGAAAATCTCATCGCAGTTCATTCCGGCGGGTTCCTTCTGCTTCTTGCCTCTCATTGCCTGTACTCCTTTTATGATATGATACGTTTTCTTCGTTCGTTTTATTTTTCCCGGATCAGGAGAACTCCACCCGCAATCTCACCAGCGCGGTATCGGCCTTCTCAAAGGTCATTTCCCCATCCCCGACGCGTACAGTCACGGTCCCGGTTTTTTCGTCATATCCGGTCAGGGTCCCGGCGAATTCCTTCCGCCCGTCCCGGTTGCGGTACAGCCGGACTGTAACGGGGCTGCCCATAAATTTCAAAAAGTCGCAGGGCCGCTTCAGCGCCCGCTCCGCGCCTGCGGAGCCGACCTCCAGCGTGTAGCTTCCCTCGATGGGGTCCGCCTCGTCCAGAAGATCGGAGAGGCGTCTTGAAATGGCCTCGCAGTCCAGAATGTCCACGCCGCCCTCCTTATCCAGCAGTACCCGGAGGTACCAGGTGCCCGCCTCCTTCACGTATTCCACGTCCCAGAGGGCACAGCCCCGCTCCGCAATGACGGGGGCCGCCAGCTCGGCGGTCAGTTCCGTGATCTTTTTCATGGAAACGCCTCTCTTTCATACCGTTCAGCTTCCGGCAAGACTTCCAGCTTTTTCAAATTCCGACCCTTGGAAAAAGGCCAACAAAAAGAGCGGACACAAGGCCCACTCCACACGAATACCATTACTACCTTAGTAACAGTATCACGATTTTCCCTGAAAATCAAGCTTTTTCTTTGGATTTTTAAAGAAAATCTGAGAAGAAGATACCAAAACCGGAGCGCACCGCGCGCTCCGGTTTATAGGAAGAGCGATAAAATACGGTTCAGTTCTTTTTCCGCAGCCGCTGAACAGCGCAGGCCAGCAGGAACAAAATCAGGTCCGCCGCCACCACCGTGGCTCCCACCGGCGTGGACTTCATGAAAGAAATCGTCAGCCCCGCGCAGAAGCAGAGAACGGCGGTTACTCCCGCGCAGAGAACCACGCCCCGGAAGCTTCGGAACAGCCGCATGGCCGTCAGAGCCGGGAAGATCACAAGAGACGAAATCAGCATGGCCCCCATCATCCGCATCCCCAGAACGATGGTCAGCGCCGTCAGAATGGACAGAAGCGTATTGTACAGCTCCACCCGCATCCCGGTGGCCCGGGCAAAATTCTCATCAAAGGTGATGGCAAACAGCTTGTGGTAAAACAGCACGAACAAAACCAACACCGCTGCGGACACGGCCGCGGAAAGCAGCACGTCCGTTTCCGTCATGGCAAGCACGCTGCCGAACATATAGTTGTCCACGTCGGTCGTCATGCCGGTGGTCAGTGAGATCACCAGAATTCCGATGGCCAGCGCCGACGCGCTGATCACGGCGATGGCCGCGTCGCTGCCCATGTGGCTGCCTGAATTTGCCAGGCGCAGCAAAAAAAACGCCGACAGGATCACCACAGGAATGGAAAAGTACAGCGGAGTGACGCCCAGCGCCACCGCCACCGCCAGAGCCCCGAAGGATACGTGGCTCAGCCCGTCGCCGATCATGGAGTACCGCTTCAAAACCAGCGACACGCCCAGCAGCGCCGCGCATAGGCTCACCAGCACGCCCGCGATCAACGCCCGCTGCATAAAGGGCCAGGAGAACATTTCCACAAGCTCCATCACTGCTCCTCCTTCTGAAACCGGCGGCCCTCCGGTGACCGGAGATAATCCTCAACCGTCCCGTAAAACCAGCTCTTTTTTCCGATGTGCAGCACCGTCCGGGCATTTTCCAGAGCGGAGCGCAGATCGTGCGTCACCATGACCACCGCCATGCCCTCTTTTTCGTTGAGATAGCGCAGAGTCTTATAAAGGTCCTGCGCGGCGGCGGGGTCCAGCCCCGTAATGGGCTCGTCCAGAATCAAAAGCCGCCCGGCGGCGCACAGCGCCCGGGCCAGCAGCGCCCTTTGCTGCTGGCCGCCGGAGAGATCCCGATAGCACCGGTCCTTCAATTCCAGAATACCCAGCTTTCCGACAGCCTGCAGCGCCGCGGTCTTCTGGGCCGCCGTGTAGAAAAACCGGAACCCTTTCTGGTTCAGAAAGCCTGACAGCACCACCTCGTAAACCGTGGCGGGAAAGTCCTTCTGGGCACGGGTCTGCTGGGGCAGGTAGCCCACCGCGCCATTTTTCAACTCCGCCGCCCGTTCAATGCTGCCCTCCATGGGGCTGATCAGGCCCAGAAGCCCTTTCATCAGCGTGGATTTTCCCGATCCGTTATCACCCACCACACAGAGGTAGTCTCCGGCGGACACGCTCAGATTGAGACCTGACAGCACCGCCCGGCCCTCATAGCCCAGGGCCGTGTCCCGGCAGACAATCAGTTCATTTGTCTCCATGTTCCCGCTCCTTTTCCGCACAGGCTTCGCATAGTCCGGAGAACAGCGTCCGCCGGTGGTCCACCGTAAAATGATGCTCCTGCAGCAAATGCTCGTACAGAGGCTGCAAATGGGTGCAGTCCAGATGGAAAATGCGCCCGCAATCTTCGCACTTCAAAAGCAGGCAGTCCTGTTTTCCATCTCCCTCCGGGTGGCTGCAAAACTGAAAATAGGCGCCCTCCTCGGTATTTACCTTGTGGACCAGGCCCGCAGCCTCCAGCTTTTCCATCTGGCGATACACCGTAGCAAGGCCCACCGGATGGCCGCTGCGCCGCAGTTCGGCCGTCAAGTCCGCGGCGGACATGGGTTCGTCCCGCCGCGCCTGAAGGCAGTTCAGAATCGCCTGCTGCTGCTTTGTGGAATAGGGCATAAGCCGCCCTCCTTATAAATTTGAAAATCATTTTCATATTATAGAGGTCGGTGAAAAATTGTCAAGCAAATACTTTTGCTGTTGCAAACGGCGGCGCAAAAGAGTATGGTAAAAGCAAGGCTCTAAAGCACGGCTGAATTATTGCGCAACGATTACGCAAGCGTGCCTGCATTCGCGGGCCGCGCGGCAGACATATGGAGGGTTTATGAAAGTATCTCTGGTTATTATGGCGGCGGGGCTGGGTTCCCGATACGGCGGCAGCAAGCAGGTAGACGGCATCGGTCCCAACAATGAAATTTTAATGGAATATTCCATTTACGACGCCCTGAGGGCGGGCTTCAACAAGGTGGTCTTTATTATCAAGCCGGAGATGGAGCCGCTGATGGAGCGCATCTGCGGCGAGTATCTGCGCAGACGCACCGCTCTGGACGGCAATCCTGTGGAGGTGGCCTATGTACATCAGGACTTCTCCTCCGTTCCGGACTTTTATCAGATTCCCGCCGAACGGACGAAGCCCTTCGGCACGGTCCACGCCCTGCTCTGCGCGGAGCAGGCTGTCCACGAGCCGTTCTGCGTGATCAATGCCGACGATTACTACGGGATCGACGCTTACCGCGCCATTTACAACGAGCTGACGACGCTGCCTGAAAGCGGCCACGGCACCATGGTGGGCTATCTCCTGAAAAACACCGCCAGCCTCCACGGGACGGTGTCCCGCGGCGTGTGCGCCGTGGCGGACGGAAAACTCCGTTCCGTGCGGGAGGCTCTGAAGATTCAGCTCTATCCGGACGGGACGCTGAAGGACCTGGCGGAGGACCGCTCCCTCGACCCGGACACGGTGGTATCCATGAACTTCTGGGGCTTTACCCCCTGGGTTTTCCCCGCTCTGAAATCCTATTTTGAAAACTTTCTCCGCACCGAGGCGGGGGACAACATCAAGGCGGAATGCCTGCTCCCCATGATGGTGGGAAATCAGCTGGAGTCCGGTTCCATGGAGATTTCCGTCCTCCACTCCGCCGACCGTTGGTTCGGCATGACGTACCGCGAGGATCGGGCGCGCGTGGCGGAGGAGCTGAAAAAGCTCCATGCTTCCGGCGCTTACCCCGCCTCGCTGAAAGGCTGAGCCCGATCTTATTAGACTTATTTGAAAAGTGCGCCGCCGGAAAGGGGCCCTGGGCGTTTGCGGCGG
>JAEWYA010000095.1 GCA_023395775.1 Bacillota bacterium | reverse complement strand
GCGCTATCCCCACGCCCGGCTGCGGCGGTTGGCGCTGTGGGCGTTTTTGGGCCTGCGGGCGCAGGACCGACCGGTAACGCCGCCGTATCTCAGGGTGCGGGCGGTGGGGGAACGGGGACGGGGGATCCTGCGGACCATGAAGGAGACCGCAGCCCTGCCTGTTTTGACAAAGCCCGCCCATGTACGGGACCTCAGCGCTGCCTGCCGCCGGAGCTTCGAAGTTGAAGCCCGGTGTACAGACCTGTATGGACTGTGTCTGCCCCGGATTCTTTCTGGCGGACGGGAGTGGAGAGAGGGACCGGCGATCCTCTGAAAAGGAGATTTTTTATGCAAAAACGATTACTGTTTGTATTGGCGCTGTCTCTGGTACTGCTCAGCGGCTGCACGAGCACATCGGCGCCTGCCGTCGGCTCCACATCGGCGCCGCTTTCCGATTCCACCAGGATTATGGGGTCCTCCAATGTGGTGTCCTCCACAGCGGAGACGCTGGATTTTGTGCTGGATAGCGACAGGCAGACCGACCAGCGTGATGCGGACGACGGCACGGAGCTGGCCGCCTTTACCTACACGATCCCTGTGCTCCGAGTGGAGACGGAGGACGGTCAGATTTTGGAGTCCGCCGCCTCCGCGGCGGAAAAACAGGCGCTGGACGTGGCCGCAGCCTTTAACGCCAACTTTACAAGCTGGCTTAATAGCACGGATTTTCCGGGAGTCTTTACCTGGGCAAAGGAGGATTACGCGCAGCGCAAGGAGAGCGGACAAAGCTGGGAAACGCCCTATGACGAGGAATTTACCTATACCTTCTGGCGGTCGGACCGGCTCATCAGTATAGCCGGAGAGTATTACAGCTATACCGGCGGGGCGCATCCGAACACCGTGCTGCTGGGATGGAACTTTGATTTGCAGACCGGCCAGTTTCTTCATCCCACGGCGCTGGGGGCGGATTCGGAGAAATTCCAGACAGCGGTGACGGAGGAGATCATCCGCCAGGCCGACCAGCGGGCCGCAGAGGGCGGCTATGCACCCACGACCATGTATTGGGAGGACTATCAGGATATCGCCGCCCGCTGGCCTGACTATGCGGTGTCTTTCACGGACAAGGGGATGACAGTGGCCTTCTCCGCCTATGATTTGGCGTGCTATGCTGCGGGCCCCCAGACCTTTGAGATCGGCATTGACTATTTAAAGCCGTATTTGAGCGAGGACGGCAGGGCTTTACTGGGGATCGCGGATGATTCGCAGACAAAATCCGCTCCGTGAGCGCCGCGTTCCAACCTTTTCCGCCGCCGGTCTTCCGGCGGCGGTTTTTTGCTTGACATACCTAGGAATACGAGGTATATTATAAGCATCGAAATTCGAGGTATTAACTGGGGAGCAGATATGGAAAAGCGGAAGGTTATTGAACACACTGGGCTGCTGGTGCTGTCGCTGCTGGCGGGGGAGGACATGTACGGCTATCAGATGATCATGGAGCTGGCCCGCCGCTCCGACCGCACCTTCGACATGAAGGAGGGGACGCTGTATCCCATCCTCCACGGACTGGAGAAGGACGGGACGGTGGAGGCGTATATGCAGGAGGCCCCCACGGGTAGAATGCGGAAATACTACCACCTGACAAAAAAGGGAGCGGAGCGGCTTCGGGCCGAAGAGGCGGCTTGGCAGACCTACGCCGGGGCGGTGAACGCGGTTCTACGGTTCGGCGCGGGGCTGAGTCCAGCGTGAGCGCAATGGAACGGCAGGAATTCTGTGACCGGGTGCTGGCGAAGGTTTGCCATGCCACGCCCGAGGAAAAAGCGTCCATCCGGGCGGAGCTGGACGCCCATATGGAGGACCACGCCGCCGCCCTGCTGGAAGCGGGATACGGCGAGGCGGAGGCGGCCGAGCGGGCCATGGCCGCCATGGGCGACCCGGAGGAGATCGGCGCGGAGCTGAACAGGGATTATCCGCTGGGCTGGTTGGTGCTGAGCCGGGTGAGCCTGATTGTGACGATTTTACTGAGCATCTCCCTGATAAACGCTTTGCCCAATGTGGTGGAGCTGAAGGAGAGTGTGGAGGCTCGTATAAATCCGGTAGCGGGGCAGCGAAGCGGCACTGTCACCGGATCGTACGTCTACCCCGTGGACTTACGGGCCGATGTGGGCAGCGATGTTCTGCGGGTTTTTCAGATGGGGTTGTCGCTGCGGCCGGACGGGCAAACCGGGGTGGTCAGCGTGGCGCTGTGCAACTATGATCAAAATGTCTTTGGCACCGCGTCTCAGATTTTGATCGGCAATGTGACCTACGAGACGGAATCCGGCGGGGAGCTGATGCCGGGGGGCGGCAGCGGCGGAGGCGGCTCCGGCGCACAATACTGGGTGGCCAATGGAATTGATGTCAGCCGGACGGACGAATATCTGGCGGTATGCTATGAAGGCTTCGGCGAGACCGTCCGGCTGGAAGCGCCGCTGGATTGGGAGGGGATATTGTCATGAGGAAGACGAAGGCAAAAATTATTCCCGCCCGGAAACGCAGAGCGCTTCGCCGCACGGCTGCTTTTCTGATGCTGCTGGCGGTCAGCAGCCTCTTTGGCTATGGCAAAGCACTCCCTGCGCAGGCCGTCCGTTATACGGAGGAATCTTATAACACGGGGCGGACGCAGGTGGTGAAGCGGCTGATGCCGCCCAGGGAGTTGAAGCTGGGGCCCGCGCTGTTCTACCTGTCAGAGAACGAAGACGCTCTGCTGCTCAGTGCCGTGCGATTTTATCCGCTGTGCGGCTGGACGGACGGCGGCGGTGGGTTTGTGGACTGCGCCAAGAATACGCCGATCCATGTGGGTGCGTGGAGCGCCTCACGGATGAAAGACAAGATCGACTATGGGGCGGAATATCTCTATGGCCGGATTGATGATCCCGCGGTGGCTGCTGTAAATGTGCGGGTTTGTTGGCGGGACTTTAACGCAGCAGAAGAAGTGTACAACACGGCGTTCGCCGTTGTCACAACCGCTGTGGACTGGATGGAGAAGGATGGAATGCGGTATTTTATCCGCCAGTACGACGGGGACTGGAAAGAGTTTCAGGATACTTACGACTCAACCATGTATTATTTTTCCGACGCGCTGGACGCCAAGGGTAACGTCCTCTATACGCTGCCCCCCGACGAGACGGCCAACGGCTCCACGGCATTTGGCTGATTGAAGAGCGCGTAAAACCGGAGAACGCCGCTTTTGCGGCGCTCTCCGGTTTTGTCGTGTTCAAAAGAGCTATGCGAGGCTGTCTTCCGTCAGCTGGCGAAGTATTCTGGAGGCGAACGCATCCAATCGCCCTTCTATCCCCGGCAGCTTCATGGCAGCGCCCGCGTCGTTGGCGGTTTCCACCAGACAGAAATTGGGCGGCAGATAAAATCCCTTGTTCATGCACAGGGCGGACACCAGCTGCCGCGCCACAATATCCCCGCCGGAGTACCCGGATACCACGATGCCGAAGAGCGCCTTGTCGGAAAAGGAGGTGGTGCGGTACAGCGCCGTCAGGCGGTTGATGGCCGCCGTCAGATTGGCGGAGACTGCGTCGTTGTAGTTGGGGCAAAGCAGCATCACCGCGTCCGCCTCCCGGATGGCGGGGTAGACGTTCTCCACCATGACGCCGCCGTAAAAGCATCCGCCCTTTTCCCCAAAGTGAAGGCAGGTGGTGTAGGGGCAGCCGCCGCAATCCTCCAGCGTGCCGTTGCGAAGACCGATCTCCGTGACAGCGCAGACGTCTCCCAGCCGCTCCCGCACTCCCCTCCAGAGAGCCAAGGTATTGGACGTGCGGTGATTGGAGGCATGAAGTACCAACAGCTTTGGCTTTTCGGCCCTTGGCGGGGAGAAGCTCAGCACACGGCCCGAAAGGTCCCGGATGGCAAGATGATAGGCCGTTTCCAGAACACAGCCGGCGTTTTTTGCCTGAACCGTGAAGTTGGCGAGGGACCCGATGGCCTCCACCAGTGGGCGGCCCGGGAAGGCGCAGCCCGCGGCGTTGGCCGCCAGCACCAGCTCCCGCGCGGCTGATTTTGTGTAGAGATCCCCCGTGCCGTCCACAATCACGCCGCCCACGCACCGGTCGAGGGACCCCGGGTGGGTCCGCAAAAAGGCCAGCAGGTCATAATATCCGTGGTTCACGCCGCTTTCGTCCAGCGGTACGGCAAACAAAAGCGCTCGGCTCTCAAGCGGCCCCGTCAGGCGGGTCAGAATTTCGCAGGGGACGCTCCCAAGCCCCTCGTGCAGCGCCAGAGCGTACCGCTCCGAGGCGGTCTCACCGGGGCAGATCAGGGTCAGCATGTTCCCATCTCCTTATAAGATTGCCTTCAGCGTCGTCTCCGTCTCCTTCAAGCGCCGGAACAGCGCGTCCGGCAGGTCCAGAGCCTCCGTCTCCAGCCCCATGGGCGTGCTGCGGTTCCGCACGCCGAACCACACGCCGCCCAGACACACGGACCCGCAGTGCCACAGCCCGCGCAGAGTCAGCAGCAGCTGCATGGCCCCGGAGGATACAGCGGGAGCCACAAAGGGCTTGAACCCCAGCTCCCGGATACGGAGGTTCGCGGTCTTGACCCGCTCGGTCAGCTCACGGGAGATCGGATCGTCGTACTGATTAATGGAGTTGGCAATGACCAGCCCCTCTCCGTGGGGGCCGAAGCTGCGGCCGTCCGACAGGAAGGAGCGAAACCGGAGATCCGTCTGGGCCAGCGCCGCGGCGCGGGCGTTCATAACCCCCAGGCCAAAACCCTGTACCTGCTCTGCCAACAGACCTTTCCCGTCCCAACGCCCATCCTCGCCGGCGTTGGAGGCCAGATATGCCGCCTTGCACAGCGGGTCCACAGGGTCAGACAGTACCACGAACAGCCCGCCGAAATTTGCATCCCGCGCCTGCCGGGCATAGGACTCCACCAGGGGGCGGTTGGTGGCGAACTGCGCCATCCGCACGTCCTGAACCTGACCTCCCACCGCCGGGACGGATTTTGCGGCGGCGAACAAGAATACGTCGCAGTCGAAGAGCCGCTCGGGCTGCACAGCCTCCACCTTTGGCAGTGCCTCATAGTCCCAGGGCCAGGAGATCTGGCTCATTTCCGCAGCCCACCGGGCGACGGTCTTCTCGTTCAGATCGCAGATGCCGATGCTTGCGATACAGTCGCCGCCCAGCAGCTTCAGCGCCGTCAGCAGGGTACCGCCCACATCGCCCACCGCCAGCAGATTCACACGCTTCCGGTTGGGCTGGCGTTGATCCGCGTTCGCTGCGATCCGCTCCCACCGGGGATGTCGGAAGTTGATGGCCCGAAGCCCTCCGGCCTTCTGACGGCGGAGAATATTTTCCGGCAGGTCCGGCACGGGGGCGTCGATGCGGCGGCTGTCCAGCCCCTCCACGCCATCCGTCTTCGCGGTGAGCTGGCGGGGGTCCGTGACGAGAAAGCTGGCCCGGCGGTTTTCCGGCGGACGGTCGATTAAAAACGTCACGTCCTCGCCGTCCCGCGGCGCCCCGCAGCTTAGCAGTGCCAGATTCTCCAACGCTGCGTACTTTTTGCCTTGACAGGTATAGTAGTACATAAAATCAATCCTCTCCATAGGAAAGCTGTGTCACGGGGGTGCCGTCCGCCCGGAGGTACAGCTTGCCGTCCCTGGCATAAAAGGTTTGGTTGTTTTCGTCGCAGTCCACCTGGTAGGTAATCCGCCAGATGGCGCCCTCCCCCTGCTTTTCCCGGTAGAGCAGGGAGGAGGCGAACAGCGGAATTTCTGAGACGAACTGCCCCAGATGCAGCTGGACGCACAGGTCCCATACGGGATCGCCGGGATACCGCTGGCGGAGTTCCTCCAGCAATTCCGGTTCGTATGTGGACTCGCCAAAGGTCCCCTGACCCTGGCCGCTGCCGATGGGCAGTATGGGGCCAAATTGGCAGGGAATGCCCCGGTCGCGAAAGCCGCCCAGCTTTGTGACGCGGAAGGTTCGGGAAGAACGGGAGAACTTCACGGTGTCGGGAATGACAACAGAAATTTCCTCCGTTTCCCCGTCCCAGTCAAACCCGGAGGCAAAGGCCCGGCCGCTCATAAAATTTGGAAGATATTCCACGCCTTCCATGCGTTCGGAGTTTTCAAGCCGGTAATTCAGGCTACTGTCCTGCCAATTGAAAAAGGTTCGGACTCCGACGGCGACGGCCGCGGCCAGCAAGAGGGTCAGCGCTGTCCGTTTCCACTTCACGGCTTCGGCCTCCTCTCCATTTCCCGCATTCGCAGCAGCATTTTGAGGTCGTTTTCAAGGCACTGGGAGGCGGAGAGGTTCACGTCATAGGACAGGCACCGCCCCTTGTCCGGGGCCAGCGGCAGGATCACGGCCTCGTTGAGCCGGGAGAGCGTCAGGGTTCGGGCATAGGTCCGGCGGTATTCGGGCTCCAGACTCAGCAGGATGTCCCGGGAATTTTCAATGCAGGTCCGGGAGAAGTGGAACAC
>JAEWYA010000110.1 GCA_023395775.1 Bacillota bacterium | reverse complement strand
CCTATGGCGGCAGTCTTGAGACGGCGGCGGAGGACTTGAAGCACTACCGCACCGTGGGATACGGCGTGCTGATCCTCTGCGGGGGCGAAGCGCGGGCGAAAAACCTCCTGCGGCTGCTGGAGGAGCGGGGCGTTCCCGCCACGCTGGACCTGAAAAACGCCGCCATGCCCGCCGCAGGCGAGGTGCGGCTGACCGCCGGAGCGCTGAGTGCGGGCAGCGAGTGGCCCCAGCTCCGTCTGGCAGTGCTGACGGAGGGACAGCTGGCCCCCACCGCCCGAAAGCAGAAGAAGCTGAAAAAGGACTCCAGCCGGCAGAAACTCCAATCCTTCACCGATCTCTCCCCCGGCGATCTGGTGGTCCACGCCCAGCATGGCGTGGGCCGGTTTGCTGGAATCCGCAAAATGCCGGTTGACGGTGTGGAGAAGGACTATATCAAAATCGACTACGCCGCGGGGGACTGCCTGTACGTCCCGGTAACGGCGCTGGATCAGGTCAGCAAGTATATCGGCGGCGGCGAGGACAGCGAACACACCCGGCTGAACAAGCTGGGCGGAACGGAGTGGGCCCGTTCCAAATCCAAGGCGAAGGCGGCGGCGAAGGACCTGGCCAAGGGGCTCATCGCCCTGTACGCCGCGCGGCAGAAGCAGCCTGGCTTTGCCTTCTCGCCGGATTCCCCCTGGCAGCAGGAATTCGAGGACGCGTTCCCCTATCCGGAGACAGACGACCAGCTCCGGTCCGTGGAGGAGATCAAGGCCGACATGGAGCGGCCCCGGCCCATGGACCGTTTGCTCTGCGGCGACGTGGGGTACGGCAAGACCGAGGTGGCTCTCCGGGGCGTGATGAAGTGCGTACTGGACGGGAAGCAGGCTGCGATCCTGGTACCCACCACCATTTTGGCCCAGCAGCACTATGCCACGGCGATGGGCCGCTTCGCCGGCTTTCCCGTAAACGTGGAGGTCTTGTCCCGGTTCACCGCGCCAAAAGAGCAGAAGCGGATTTTGGAGGCTGTCCGCACCAGCGGGGTGGACGTGCTGATCGGCACCCACAAGCTGCTGCAAAAATCCGTGCAGTTCAAGAATCTGGGGCTCCTGGTCATCGACGAGGAGCAGCGGTTTGGCGTCACCCATAAAGAGCGTCTCAAGGAAATGGCCAGGCAGGTGGATACCCTCACCCTCTCCGCAACCCCCATTCCCCGGACGCTGAACATGGCTCTGTCCGGCCTTCGGGACATGAGCACCATCGAGGAGCCTCCCGCTGACCGCCAGCCGGTGCAGACCTATGTGCTGGAGCACGACTGGGAAATCGTGACGGACGCCATCCGCCGGGAGCTGAGCCGGGGCGGGCAGGTATATTACCTCCACAACCGTGTGGAGTCCATCACCGCCACCGCGGGGCGGCTCCAAAAACTGTTGGGTCCGGAGGTCCGCATTGCCGTGGGTCACGGAAAGATGTCGGAGCAGGAGCTCTCCGACGTAATGAGCCGGATGGTGGACGGCGAGGCGGACATTTTGGTGTGTACCACCATAATTGAAACAGGCATTGATATCCCAAACGTGAATACACTGGTGATTGAGGACGCGGACAGGATGGGGCTTGCCCAGCTCCATCAGATTCGCGGCCGCATTGGCCGCAGTACCCGCCGGGCCTACGCATACCTCACTTACCGTCCGGGCAAAATTTTACAGGAGACCGCGGGCAAACGTCTGGGAGCTATTCGGGAATACGTGGAGTTCGGCTCCGGATTTAAAATCGCCATGCGGGATCTGGAAATTCGGGGCGCCGGCAATCTGCTGGGACCGGAGCAGTCCGGGTATATGATGAGCGTGGGCTACGACATGTACCTGAAGCTCCTGGAGGAGGCGGTGCTGGAGGAAAAGGGCGAGCAGCCCGCCCAGGCGGCGGAGTGCACCGCCGACCTGACGGTGAACGCCCACCTCCCCGAGCGGTACGTCCCCTCGGCGGAACAGCGGATGGATTTGTACCGCCGCATTGCCGCCATTCGGACCCCGGAGGACTCCGGCGAGATTTTGGACGAACTGATGGACCGCTTCGGCGATCCGCCAAAGCCCGTGCTGGCTCTGCTGGACGTGGCCCTTTTGCGGGCCTCGGCCCAGGCCGCCGGTGTCACCGACCTGAGCCAAAAGGGTGATCGGCTGCGGCTGGAGCTGGGCGTTTTCCGTCCGGAGGCTCTGGCGGCGGTGTGCGCTCTGCCCAAATACCGGCAGCTGCTCACGCTCAGTGCCGGAGACATCCCCATGCTGACGCTGCGGCTGCGGCCCGGAGCGGACGTACTGGAAACGGCGGCGGTGCTGGTGGAGGACCTGCGCCTTGCGGCAGACAATACGAAAGAAAAGGAGAACGGCCATGTCTGAGGAGAAGAACGAACGGCAGGAGCTGCCTCAAAAAGCACAAAAGCCGGAAAAAGCCGAAAAGCCGGCCAAGGAGACCAATGAGCGGGGGAAGATGACCTTTGGCCGTTTTTTGCGCAGCTACGGTTATCTGTTTATTACGGTGATCGTGATGCTGGTGCTGTTCCGGGGTATCTTTCTGCTGGGCTTTGTCACCAGCGGATCCATGGAGACCACCCTGCCCACCCACTCCGTGTTTTTGAGCTGGCACCTGAGCTATGCGGTGGGCGACCCGATGCCGGAGCGGGGGGACATCGTGCTGTTCGACAGCGATGAGCTGGGGGAGACGCTGGTGAAGCGGGTCGTGGGCCTGCCCGGCGAGACGGTCTCCTTCCGGGACGGTCAGGTGCTGGTCAACGGCACTGCGCTGGAAGAGACTTATCTGCCCGTTCAGGGGATCACCTATCCCCAGAACGAGGGAGACAGCTTCACCGTGCCCGACGGGTGCGTTTTCCTGATGGGAGATCATCGGGACGACTCCCTGGACAGCCGTTTCTGGCAGGATCCCTTTGTCCCCGTGTCCAATATCCGTTCCCGGGCGCTGGTAGACATCTCCCTGTGGCCCGGCAATACGTGGCTCGGCGTGCGCCGGGTGGGTTAAGTGCGCCCGCCTGCTCCGCCGGGAGGAAGGAGCAGGTTTATGAAACGGGCGTTTACGGCCGCATTGGCGGCCATGCTGTTGCTGTCCGGCTGCAGCAAGCGGGCGGAGAAGCCGTCGGGACTTTACTACGAGGCCTCCGGCATCGCGCCGGACGCGGTGCTGCTGACGGTGGACGGCCGGGAGGTCCCGGCTGCCCGGTATTTCTACTGGCTGACCGCCGACTGCGACTATCTGGCGGAGCAGTCCGGCGGCGCGCCGGACTGGACCGGGGACGCGGGCGGACAGACTCTGGACGAATATGTGAAGGAACAGGCTTTGTCCGCGGCGGTATTTTACGCCACGGTGGAGTCTCAGGCGGAATCGCACCGCTGCGTGCTGACCGCGGAGGATTTGGCCGCCATGGACGAGGACTGGACGGAGCAGGTGGCTGCCGCCGGCGGAGAAGACGCATATCTCGCCGTTCTGGCGCAAAAGGGCTTGGATCAGGCAGGAGCGCAGCTGTTTTCCGCCGATTATTACCTGTATGAGCAGCTCCGGGCGCTGTCCCGGGCCGAGGGAAGCGATCTGGCCCCCCAGAGCGGGGCCGTCGCGGCTTACGCGCAGACTGCTGGAATTTACACGGCGGATACCCTCTTATTCTCCAGCGGGGACCTGGCGGCGGTGGCTCTCTCCGAGCTTGAAAAGAACCCGGATTTGGACCCGGCAACACTGAAAGACGGCGTTTATGCCTCTTATACCGCCGCTCCGGGAGACGGGACATTGCCGGAGGCGGCGGAAACCGCCTTGACGGGGCTTCAGGCAGACCAGTGGAGCCAGCCCGTGGAGACGGAGAAGGGGGTATACCTTCTCCGTCCGGCGACGCTAAACGAGGATGCCGCCCGAGACCTCTGGTTTGACGCGCAGCTTCAAAATATGGCGGCAAAGGCACAGGTGACTTTGGCGGAGGAATATGACAGCTTTACCGCCGCCTCGTTTTACGAGGGCCTGCGCGCGGCGAGGGACGCAGCAAAATAAGTGCGGTTCCTGGCGGCAATCCCTTTCGTTTTCGTCAAGGTGACGAAAACGAAAGGGATTTTGTCAAAGTTTTAACAAAATTTCTAAATTGCCATTTTTACCATTGACGGAACCTGCAAATTCCCCTATAATAAATTCGCAAGCGGTTAGGAGTAGGCTCATTTGTCAAAATTTTGACAATCTTGTCAGAGTTTTGACAATTCCGCCTTTCTTCGCCGCATCCCCGCTGTTTTCCCGCACGGGCCAAAAATCGTCCGTGATGCGAAGAATTTTATAAAACAAAATGGAGGAATATCATGAAAGAACTTTATGTCGTGAATTGCTGCCGTACAGCCATCGGTTCCTTTGGCGGCTCCCTGAAAAACGTCTCCGCCGCCGAAATGGGTTCCATTGTTGTCAAGGAAGCCCTGAATCGCGCCGGTGTAAAGCCCGAGCAGGTCGACGAAGTGATGTTCGGCTGCATTTTGACCGCAGGTCTGGGCCAGAACGTTGCCCGTCAGGTCGCCGTTAAGGCCGGCATTCCCTATGCTGTTCCCGCTTACACCGTGGGCATGGTCTGCGGTTCCGGTATGAAATCCGTCATCGAGGGAGCCCGCTCCATCCTGGCCGGCGACGCGGACGTGATCGTCTGCGGCGGTACCGAGAACATGTCCGCCGCCCCCTATACCGCTCCCGACGCCCGCTGGGGCGCCCGCATGGGCGACAAGAAGCTGGTCGACACCATGATCAAGGACGGCCTGTGGGATGCGTTCAACAATTATCACATGGGCACCACCGCAGAGAATATCTGCGACGTGTGGGGCATCACCCGCCAGGAGCTGGACGAGTTCTCCGCCTCTTCTCAGCAGAAGTGCGAAGCTGCTCAGAATGCCGGCAAGTTTGACGACGAGATCGTTCCCGTCCCCGTGAAGGTCAAGAAGGATATCGTCGAGTTCAAAAAGGACGAGTTCCCCCGCGCCGGCACCACCGTCGAGGGCATTGCCAAGATGAAGGGTGCGTTCCCCGTGGGTCCCGAGTCCCCCAATCCCCAGGTTGTCCACACCTTTGAGCTCACCGGTGTGAAGGAAGCCGCCGACAAGGGCACCCAGCGCGTCACCGCCGCTTCCTCCTCCGGCATCAACGACGGCGCAGCCGCCATCATCCTGGCCTCCGGCGAAGCCGTGGAGAAGTACGGTCTGAAGCCTATGGCCAAGCTGGTCTCCTGGGGCCAGGGCGGCGTCGATCCCAAGATCATGGGCGTCGGTCCCGTTCCCGCCTCCAAGCAGGCTATGTCCAAGGCCGGCCTGACCATTGACGATCTGGACCTGATCGAGGCCAACGAGGCCTTCGCCGCTCAGTCTATCGCCGTGGCCCGTGAGTTGAAGTTCGACATGAGCAAGGTGAATGTCAACGGCGGCGCTCTGTCTCTGGGCCATCCCGTGGGCTGCTCCGGCGCCCGCATCATCGTCACTCTGCTCCATGAGATGCAGAAGCGGCCCGAGGCCAAGAAGGGTCTGGCCACGCTGTGCATCGGCGGCGGTCAGGGCGTTGCAACGATCTTCGAGAAGTGCTGATTTATTAAGCATTGAAACGGGGCCCGGGGGGCAACCACACGCGCC
>JAEWYA010000074.1 GCA_023395775.1 Bacillota bacterium | reverse complement strand
ATGCCGCATACAGTGGGAGGATAGATTCCGAAGAACCACTATGAGGAGGAAATAACATTGTTTAGAGGCAAGAAGTATACCGACAGCGCCAAGCTGATCGATAAAAACACTTTTTATGAAGCGGCGGAGGGCATGAATCTGGTCTGCAAGAGTGCTACCGCCAAGTTCGACGAGACCGTCGAACTGCATGTGAAGCTGGGTGTGGATTCCCGGCACGCCGACCAGCAGGTCCGCGGCGCCATCGTCCTGCCCCACGGCACCGGAAAGACCGTCCGCGTGCTGGTCTTCGCCAAGGGCGACAAGGCCGACGCCGCCAAAGAGGCCGGCGCGGATTATGTGGGCGACATGGACATGGTGGAGAAGATCCAGAAGGAAAACTGGTTCGACTTCGACGTGGTCGTCGCAAGCCCCGATATGATGGGCGTTGTTGGCCGTCTCGGTAAGGTGCTGGGCCCCAAGGGCCTGATGCCCTCCCCCAAGGCCGGAACCGTCACGCCCGACGTTGCCAAGGCCGTCAAGGAAGTCAAGGCCGGTAAGATCGAGTACCGCCTGGACAAAACCAACATCATCCACTGCCCCATCGGCAAGGCGTCTTTCGGACCTGAGAAGCTGATGGAGAACTACAACGCCATCATGGGCGCCATCGTCAAGGCGAAGCCCGCTACTGCCAAGGGCCAGTATATCCGCAGCTGCGTGGTGGCTTCCACCATGGGCCCCGGCGTGAAGATGAACTCTGCCAAGCTGGTCTGAGACCAAAAATCAATATCTGACCGCAGAATTGCTTCTTGACAAATTCCGACGGTTTGATATAATAAAACATGCGTTCCAAAGACAGCAGGTGAGGGGATGACCCTGGAAATCCTGCCGAGGGCGGCTTTTTTACGAAGCTATTCCGTCCTTGTGTCTTTGCGGCACAGGGACGGTTTCCTTTTTAGAACGCACCTCGGGACCATCCGTTCCCCGGCGAAAACCGGAGGGTGGGGACATCCCACAAAAAACTCTGGAGGTGAAACAAGAATGCCTAACGCAAAAGTCTTGAGTGCAAAGCAGGCGATCGTTGCGGAGCTGACCGAAAAAGTCCGGAAGGCCACCGCCGGCGTCATCGTGGACTACAAGGGTATCACCGTGGAGGAGGATACCGCCCTGCGTAAGGAGTGCCGCGAGAACGGCGTGGATTACGCGGTGGTTAAGAACACCATGCTCCGTTTCGCGTTCAACAACGTCGGGCTCAGCGAGCTGGACGGCCTGCTGAACGGCACTACTTCTCTGGCCCTGTCCGAAGATGTTGTGGCTCCCGCCCGCATCATGAACAACTGTGCCAAGAAGATGGAGAACAAGTTCGAAATCAAGGGCGGCTTCATGGACGGCAAGGTGGTGGATCTCGCTACCATTAAGTCCCTGGCGTCTATCCCCGCGCTGCCCGTCCTGCAGGCGCAGGTCCTGGGTACCATGCTGGCTCCCATCACGGGTCTGGCTGTGGTTCTAAAGCAGATCGCGGAAAAGGGCGGCGAAGCCGCTCCTGCCGCAGAGGCTGCTCCCGCCGCCGAATAAGCGGCAAACCGTTCCAAATAACTAATAACTTTTAATTAGGAGGCTACTACTATGTCTGAGAAAGTTACCGCTATGATCGAAGAGATCAAGGGCCTGACCGTTCTGGAGCTGAGCGAGCTGGTACATGCTCTGGAGGAAGAGTTCGGCGTTTCCGCCGCCGCCATGGCTGCTCCCGCCGCTGCTGCCGCTCCCGCTGCTGAGGAAAAGACCTCTTTCGACGTGGTCCTGACCGGCTTTGACGCCGCTGCCAAGATCAAGGTCATCAAGGCTGTCCGCGAGATCACCGAGCAGGGTCTGGCCGAGGCCAAGGCTACTGTCGAGGGTACTCCTTCCACTCTGAAGGAAGGCGTGTCCAAGGACGACGCCGAGGCCATGAAGGCGAAGCTGGAAGAAGCCGGCGCCAAGGTCGAGCTGAAGTAAGCTATCTGCTTCTTACCCGCATAAATTCAATAAAAAAGGCCCGGGGTGACATACCCCGGGCCTTTTTTGCATTTGGAAGATCACGCCAGGACTCCATTTGCCGGAGCAAGTGGGAAATCATATCCGGAGCAGACGAGGGCATAGGCACCGCTCAGCGATAGGATTCGATCAGCTCCTTGAACAGGGGGAGACTCCGCTGGATGGTGTCGTATGACACGCAGGTACATAGGCGGAAATACTCCGGGCAGCCGAAATCATCGCCCGGGACCACCAGCACGTTTTTTTCCTTTGCGCGGTCAGAAAATGCCTTGGAGCCGCCGCCGGGGGCCTTGACGAACATGTAAAACGCGCCGTTAGCCCTGGGGCAGGAGTAGCCGAAGCCGGTCAGAGCGTCGTACAGCGCCTTTCGGTTCTTGTCGTAGGCCGCAAGATCAGGTCGCTCCGCCGCACAGCGGGCCACGACCCGCTGCTGGAGAGAGGGAGGACAGACATGGCCCAGGACGCGGGCGGCTCCAGCCACCGCCGCATAAAGCTCTGCACTTTCTGCGGCGCTGTCGGGCACGCAGACGTAGCCGATGCGTTCACCGGGCAGGGACAGGGACTTGGAGTAAGAATAGCATACCACGGTGTTGGGATAAATATTGGGAACCCAGCTTACCACTGCGCCGTCATACAGCAACTCCCGGTAGGGCTCGTCGGAGATCAGGTAGATGGTGTGGCCCACCTCACGACTCTTCTCCGTCAGGAGCTTTGCCAGTTTTTCCAGAGTCTCCTTCGTGTAAACCACGCCGGAGGGGTTATTGGGGGAGTTGATAA
Organism: Bacillota bacterium; assembly: GCA_023395775.1. Lineage (GTDB taxonomy): Bacteria > Bacillota > Clostridia > Oscillospirales > Oscillospiraceae > Oscillibacter. The sequence continues at coordinate 4,530 of JAEWYA010000074.1, read as the reverse complement.
GGACTGCCTGCGTGTGTTCATTGATGAGGGGGGACATCTCGTCGAGACGGATTTGGAAGTGCTCCATGTCCGGCGGGGTCACCACAAATTTTGCGCCGTTGCTCTCCAGGAAGGGACGATACTCGGCAAAGAAGGGAGCCACGCCAACGATCTCCGCGTCTTTCACCGCCAGTGCGCGCACTACGGCGATCAGTGCCGGGGCAGCGCCGCAGGTGAAGAACAGGTTTTCCGGGCGAATGTGCGCGTCATATCGGGCGTTCAGGTCGTCTGCCACGGCTTTTCGCACACCAGGATATCCGGCGGCGGAGGTGTAGCCGTGTACATCCAGGCTATCCTCCGTGCGTACAATATCCAAAAACGATTCATTCACCAGCGGGGGAGAGGGAATGGAGGGATTGCCGATGGAAAAGTCGAAGACATTTTCTTTCCCTACGATAGAGGCCTGCTTCATGCCGTATTCAAACAGCTCACGGATGCAGGATCGGGATTGGCCCAGAGCCAGCATTTGCTGAGAGATCATAAGTAAGTTCCTTCCCGCCGCCGCATTGCACGGCGGCCTGAATCTGTGATTTTGCGAAAAATTATAATGAAATCATCATAACACTTTTTTCAAGAGAAGGAAACCGTTTTCTTTCCGATCTGACAAAAAAACCGGCGCTGGCGGTATCGCCAACGCCGGTTTTGGGCTGCCGGAGAAGGAAATCGGATCAGTTCTCGGCACTGTCCCGAAGGACGAAACCGTCGACTAATGTCTTCAGAGTCTGCGCCTGGGCGGATAGCTCCTCGCTGGCGGCGGCGCTCTCCTCTGCGGTGGCGGAGTTGTTCTGTACCACTGCGGAAATCTGGTCGATGCCGGTGGAGATTTGCTCGGCGGAGACGGCCTGCTGATCGGAGGCCTGGGCAATATTGCGAATCTTCTGACTGACCTCGTTGGTGTGCTGCACCACGGCCCCCATGGACTCGGCAGTGGTATTGGCAATCTGCGTACCGGCCTTGATGGCGGCCACAGCGTTTTCAATCAGGGCAGTGGTGCTCTTCGCCGCCTCGGCGGACTTACCCGCAAGATTGCGCACCTCGTCCGCCACCACGGCAAAGCCCTTTCCGGCGGAACCGGCCCGGGCAGCCTCCACCGCTGCATTCAGGGCCAGAATGTTCGTCTGGAATGCGATGTCGTCAATGGTCTTGATAATCTTTCCAATCTCCCCGGAAGTGTTTCCGATGTCCTGCATGGCGGACATCATTTCCTTCATGTGGTTGTTGCTCTCAACCATGCAGGCCTTGGCTTCCTCGGAAATGGCGTTGGCTGCGTCGGCCTCCTGTGCGTTCTGCTGGATCTTGGCAGACAGCTCTCCAATCGCAGCGGACAGCTCCTCAATCGAACTGGCCTGCTCCGTCGCGCCCTGAGAGAGGGCCTGCGCGCCGCCGGCCACCTGATCGGAGCCGCCGGCCACTTCGCTGGAGGCCTGTCTGATATGGAGCAGGGTCTGGTTCATGGTCATCTGAATGGCAATTAGGGCATCCTTGATTTTTGAGAATTCCCCCGTGTAGTCATAAGTCAACTCAAATTTCAGGTTTCCGCGGGAAAACATATTGAGGACATCGGTGATCTCATTGATATAGTTGATGTAGGATTTCAGTCGCCCTACCGTGGTGTTGAGGGAGGCGGCCAGTTCTCCGATTTCGTCCCGGCTGGAAACCGTGACGTCCACGTTCAAGTCGCCCTGAGCAATCTGGTCGGCGGCGCGGTGCAGCTGCTTTAGAGGACGCACCAGCCTACGGCTGAACAGAATGGAAACGGCGACGATGATTGCGGTCAAAATCAGCGTCAGGACGATGTTGGAGAGAATCATCTGCATGGTGCTGGCGTATGCGGCGTCCCGATTTTGAATGGTGACGACGGCCCAGCTGCCGGAGTTGCCCGGCAGAGAAATGGGCGCGTAAGCGTAAATCGCGTTTTCGTCGGACTGCTCCTGGACGCCGCTGGTACCGGAGAGCGCCGCGGCGGTGAGAGATTTCAGCACGGGGGAAAGCTCAACATTCTCCTTCGTCTCCTTCCCGTCGGATACCAACGTTTTGGTACCGTCCACATAGTTGTACATTTCGGCTACCTGCTGGGAGTCTGGGTGGGCCACCACAACGCCCTCTCCGTCCAGAATCACGGAATAGGTATCCTCTGTATTATAGGTATCCACAATTTCCTGCAGCTTCTCGAGGCTCAGATCGGCGCCCAGCACGCCCACCACACGGCTGGACGAACCCACGGGATAGACGGGGTAAATCACGGAGGTGACGGGGCTCATGGTATTGATATCGAGGTAGGACTTGGTAATAAAGGGATGCGGGGCGGACTTGACCTGCTTGAACCACCAGCGATCCGACCGATTTCCCAGATCCCCGGAGCTCCTTGCGGTCTGCATCCCGTCGATTCCCTGCTGGTAGAACAGAATAAAATAAGGGTTGTTCTGAATGGTAGCCACCAGCGCTTTGCGCTGGGTGTCCGGGTCAAGGGAGCGAATATCCCCGCCGTATGCCAGACTTTCCGTGACGGCAAAGGCCTTATTCATGTAGTCTGAGACCTGTGCCGCAACGCTGGCGGTCTTATTCTCCAGAAGCTTATAGCTGGAAGCGCGGCCGGAGGAGGTGGTAATGGTACCGCTGATAATGTTGGAGATGAGCAGGGAACCGACGCAGGCCAGAACGGCCAGCAGGATAATACGGCTTTGGATGCTTGCCCGGCGCCCCCCCTTCCTGTGATTTTCCCCCCGAGTGATGTCTTTTCTCTCTTTCACAATTTCATCCTCCTTGAATAGTTTTCTTACTTTGAAAACGCTCAAAAACAGAGGGATGGCCAACGCTTCTGTCCCCCTGCAAAGGACATGAGGCCACCGCACTTGCAGACCGCAGCCGCGGCAGCAAACAGGTGACCTCATAAATTGTATCACATATTACCAAAATGTAGCAAGTACAAAATGAAATTTTTTATGCATTATTTTAAGTTTAGCCTATCTGAGAGTGCGCAAGAGACGGACACCGATCCGGGTCAGGCCTTTGAATCGGAAGGGATTGCCGACTTGGTGGCAAATTCATCTTTCGCCTGCTGGAGAATTTTCCGCTCGGCCTTTGTGGTGAGTTGCGTTTCGTCAAACTCCGCGAACAGGTCCGGCCGCCGGGCCATGGTGCGCTTATAGCTCTCCTTTTTCCGCCAGGCCGCCACCTTTGCGTGGTCGCCGGAGACCAGAATGGAGGGCACCTCCCGCCCGTGCCACTCCGCAGGGCGGGAATACTGAGGATATTCCAAAAGGCCGTTCCAGTGGGATTCCTCCGTAAAGCACTCCTCGTCCGGCAGGACGCCGGGCACCATGCGGCACACCGCGTCGCACACCGCCATGGCGGGAATTTCCCCGCCGGTGAGGACAAAGTCTCCCATGGAGAGCTCTTCGTCCACGCATTCGTCCAAAAACCGCTGGTCCACGCCCTCATAGTGACCGCAGATCAGAATCAGGTGGTCGTATTGTTCCTTCAGCTCTTTGGCGACCGCCTGGGTGAACACCCGCCCGCAGGGGGACATGTAGATGGTCCGGCCCGGGCCGAAGATCTGCACCACGTGGTCCCAGCAGCGGTACAGCGGATCCGCCTGCATTACCGCGCCACGCCCGCCGCCGTAGGGGTAGTCGTCCACCTGCATCTGCTTGTTGGTGGTGTACTCCCGGATCTGGTGGGACTGGATGGCGATGTGGCCGCGCTCCTGGGCGCGGCCCAGAATGCTGACGTTCAGCATAGCGTCCACCGACTCCGGGAACAGGGTCAGAATGTCAATTCTCATCTGTTTCCATCCCTTTCAGTATGTGAACCAGCATCACGTTGGCGTCCAAATTCGCAGAGACGATAAAGACCTCCGGCACGGCGGGAATGAGATAGGTCTTTTCCCCCTTAACGGTATAGACCTTACTGGCGGGATAATCCTCCACCTGCGTCAGCTTGCCAAGTTCCTCCCCGGTGTCGGCATTTTTTACATCCATGCCCAGCAGCTCGTCGTCAAAGGGCACCGCGCTGTCCGCGTCGTCCCGGCGGATATAGACGGGCTGCTCCTTGTAGGAAAGGGCGGCGTTCATGTCGTCTACGCCGGGAAATTTCAACAGTACAAAACTCTTGTGGACGTGGTTGGCGGTGGGGGTGATGGGGGTCTTGTCCTTGCCTAGAAAAAAAGTCTTAAAGCCGGTCAGAAAGGCCGGGTCGAAACCGTGGGGCAGCAGCCGCACCTCGCCCCGGATACCGTGGGCGTTGACAATGCGGCCGACTTGAATAAATTCCAATTTCATAAAAAAGAGACTCCTTTTTGCACCTTTGGCTATTGTTTAATTAGTATAGCCTATTTCGAACCAATGGGCAAGGGGGTTGGGCGTGAGGACTCCGTCGGAGGGAAAAACGCATAGGAAAGAGGGAGGATGCTTACGCATCCTCCCTCCCCATTTGTCAGTCCACGATATCAACGGAAACCTTGACGCCGGTACGCTGGGCATAGGAGCGCAC
>JAEWYA010000158.1 GCA_023395775.1 Bacillota bacterium | reverse complement strand
ACCCCGGCGTCAAGGAAGCGGCCCGGGGCATGGGCATGGGGCGGATGTATCGTCTGCTCCACGTGGAATTTCCTCTGGCGTTCCCTATGGTGTTCACCGGGGTCCGCATCGCGGTGGTGAACGCCATCGGCTCCGCCGTGTTCGCGGCGTTCGTGGGCGGCGGCGGTTTGGGAAGCGTCATCAACCGGGGCATCCGGATTTCGGACATGGGCATGATCCTCTCCGCCACCGGGGCGCTGATGGTCATTGCCGTGCTGTTGGACCTTGGTATGGGCTGGTTCGAAGGACATTTAAAAAAGACGCACGGCGTCAGCCGCCGGTCCGGCATCATTTTGGCCTGCCTCATGGCGGCCGTCGCCGTATCCATCCCCTTCGGACTGAGGGATACCACCGGCGCCACGGAGCTGATTCTCTACGACGGGGATTACTCCGAGACCCAGATCATGGATCGCATCATCCAGCAGCTGGTGGAGAGCAAAACGGACCTGACCGTCACCATCAGGGATCAGATGTCCCAGGTGAACAATTTCAACGCCCTGAAGGGTAACAGCCACAGCTGCGATATGATGATCTCCTATGACGGAACGCTGCTGACCACCTTCCTGAAGAAGGACCCCACCGACGTGCCGGAAGGAGAGTCGCTGTACGACTTCACCAACGCACTGTCGCTGGAGCAGTATGATATGCGGCTTCTCAATAAGCTGGGCTTCAATAATACCTATGCCATTGCGGTCCCACAGGAAATCGCGGATCAATATAACCTTGAGACCGTCAGCGACCTGATTCCGGTGGCGGATCAACTGACCTTCGGTGCGGAGCAGGAGTTCTTCACCCTTGAGGGCAGCATGAAATACGGGCCCTTCACGGATTTTTACGGTCTGAAGTTTAAGGGGGCCGTCCCGGTGGACGCGGGGCTCAAGTACACCGCCGTTGAAAACCGGAGCTTCGACGTTACCGAGGTCTATGCCACCGACGGCCTGAACCGCAAGGCGAAGCTGAAGATTCTGAAAGACGATCTGAACTTTTTCCCGGAGTACAACGGAGCATTTCTGGTTCGGGAGGATACGCTTGAAAAATTCGCGGGCGCGGCCCCCAATCTGGAAGACGTCTTGAATCTGCTGACAGGGAAGATTTCCAACGAGGACATGACGGAAATGACCTATCAGGTGGATGTGCTCGGCCGCAGCGCCGACGATGTGGCACGGGAATTTTTGCAGAGTCTGGACCTGTGAGCTTTTCGCGGCGGAAAAAATTAAGAATTGGGCAGCTTTTGTAGTTTTATTAGCTGCGAGTGTGGTATCCTATCCGAAGAGCGCGCAGCCGCGCACCGGGAATTTCGGCAACGCCCCAAGTAAAAAGAGAATTGCCGGGACCGGCCAAAAACACATGACAGGAGGGCGTTTCCATGCTTCAGGACATCGCGCCGCACATCTTTCGCAATGAATTTAAAAATCCGCCTCCGTCCCCGCGGGATACCGATTTGGTGGCCGTGTTCGACGGCCGCTCCGCGCTGCTGACCCCGGAGGGCGGATTTCCCACGGCGGCGGTGGTCCGGGCGTTGGGCGCGGCGGAGGAGGAGCTGATCTATCTCTTCGCTGTGGATGAGATCGGCTTTTTCCTGCTGGAGCAGACGTCGGAGACTGTGAAGTCCGCGCTGCAGCCTGCCCCGACGACGGCATTCCGCACCATGGAGCCGCATTTTATGCGCTTGGCGGCGCCGACGGCGCTGCATCTTATGAACTGGTATCGGACCAACCGTTTCTGCGGTTGCTGCGGCGCGCCCACTATCCGGGACGACAAGGAGCGGGCCATGCGCTGTACCTCCTGCGGCGCGCTGGTCTATCCCCGGATCAACCCCGCCGTTGTGGCGGCGGTGCGGGACGGGGACCGACTACTGCTGATCCGTTACGCCGACCGGCCTATGACCACGGCCCGGTACGCGCTGATCGCCGGGTTTACGGAGATCGGAGAGACGATGGAGCAGACCGTCCGCCGGGAAGTCCTGGAGGAGGTGGGCCTCCATGTGAAAAACGTCCGGTATCACGCGGATCAGCCCTGGGGCTTCGTAGGCAATCAGATGGTGGGCTTCTGGGCGGATTTGGATGGAGACGGGACCGTCACGCTGGACACCCGTGAATTGAAGGAGGCGGTCTGGCTGCGCCGGGAGGAGATACCGGAGGTCCATGATCCCGTGGACCTGACTCACACCATGACGGAGCTTTTCCGGCTGGGCAGGGACCCCCGCTGACGCGGCTTTTTTGAATAGGAACAGGAACGGCTCCTCCCAAAAGGAAGAGCCGTTCCTGCGTTTTTTGAGTTATCAGGCCAGCTCCGCCTGTCCGGTGTAGAGCTGATAATAGCGTCCCCGCTGGCTGAGCAGCTCCTCGTGATCGCCTCGCTCGATGATCTCGCCCTGCTCCAGAACGAGGATCGCGCGAGAGTTGCGGACCGTGGAAAGCCGGTGGGCGATGACGAAGACCGTGCGGTCTGCCATCAGCTGGTCCATACCCCGCTCGATGAGCTTTTCTGTCCGGGTATCAATGGAGCTGGTGGCTTCGTCCAGAATCAGCACCGGGGGATTGGAAAGGGCCGCGCGGGCGATGTTCAAAAGCTGCCGCTCCCCCTGACTGAGACTGCCGCCGTCGCCGGAGAGAACCGTTTGATACCCCTGAGGCAGGTGCCGGATGAAGTTATCCGCGTTGGCAAGCTTTGCCGCCGCCTCCACCTCCTCGTCCGTTGCGTCCAGCTTGCCGTATCGGATGTTGTCCGCAACGGTTCCGCTGAACAGGTGGGTGTCCTGCAAAACAACGCCGAGAGACCGGCGGAGGGAGTCCTTCTCGATGTCCTGGATGTTGATGCCGTCATAGGTGATGACGCCGCTGTCGATGTCATAGAACCGGTTGATGAGGTTCGTGATGGTGGTCTTGCCCGCGCCGGTGGAGCCCACCAGGGCGATTTTCTGACCGGGCTTGGCGAAAAGGGAAATGTCGTTCAGGACTGTCTTCTTCCCATCATAGCTGAAGACCACATGATCGAACCGCACGTCGCCCTTCACGGGAATCAGTGCGCCGTCGGGCTGTTTCCATGCCCACGCGCCGGTATCGACCTCGGTTTCCTCCAGCTTGCCGCCGGGGAGGAATTTCACGCGGACAAGAGTGACCTTGCCCGGATTGGTCTCCGGCTCAGTCTCCATGACCTCAAAGATGCGCTCCGCGCCGGCCACGGCGGCCAGAATGACATTTACCTGCTGGGCGATCTGGTTTACAGGCTGGGATACCTGCCGGGTGTATTGCAAAAAGGTCGCGAGGCCGCCCAGATCGCCGCTGCGGATGGCGAGGATGGCGCCCACCATGCAGGTGAACGCGTAATTGATATAACTGAGGTTGCCCATGACGGGCATCATGGCTCCGGCAAAGGCCTGGGCGCTGGTGGCCGCCTGACGGTAGGTTTCGTTCCGCCCGTGGAAACCGTCGATGGCGGCGGACTCGTGGTTGAACACCTTGATGACCTTCTGCCCCTCGGTCATC
>JAEWYA010000203.1 GCA_023395775.1 Bacillota bacterium | reverse complement strand
GGACGACAGCGTGGTGACGTTTGAAAACCTCTCCCTGAAGCCGGACGCGCTGAATAACGTCTGTGTCCGGACCCGGAAATCCGACCTGATCTGCGTGGAGGTTCTGGAGGGCAGGGCCCCCGTACGGGAGAAGGCAAAGGACAAGGACGGCAAGGAGATTCCCGCGCCGGCCAGCCCCGTCTCCATCGTGCCGTTTGAGCTGTGCGGCGGCGGAGACGCCGAGCTGGTCCTGACGCTTGTCGGCGGCGCAAATGGCTCCGTCCTCACCGTCACCGCCGACGCGTATACCGGAAAAGACGACGGTCCGGGCAAGCGCACCGGACTGCAGGCGTTCCGGGAGAACGGAAACGTTTCCATCATGGCGATTCCCGGCGTGACCGCGCCGGAGGTTCAGGCCGCGCTGATCGGCTTTTGCGAGGAGAAGAAGAGCTGCTTCGCACTGCTGGACGTCCCCATGGATATCAAGAAGACGAACGACGTGGCCAACTTCCGCGATATGTATGACTCCACCTACGCGGCCATGTATCATCCCTGGCTGGAAATGATGGACGCGGGAGCCAAGCGCTCCGCATACTTCCCGCCCTCCGGTGCAATCGCCGGCGTGTACGCCCGCGTGGATACGGAGCGCGGCGTCCACAAGGCGCCCGCCAACGAGGTGGTGCGCGGCTGCACGGGCTTGTCCTGCACCTATAACGAAGGCGAGCAGGACATTCTCAACCCCATCGGCGTCAACCTGATCCGTGCCTTTACCGGCCGCGGCATCCGCGTCTGGGGCGCCCGGACCATCAGCTCCAACGGCCTGTGGAAGTATCTGAACGTCCGCCGCCTCTTCATCTATGTGGAGGAGTCCATCAAGGCCAACACGAACTGGGTGGTCTTCGAGCCCAACAGCGCAACGCTGTGGAGCCGCGTGACCAGGACGATTGAGACCTTCCTCGCCACCTGCTGGCGCGACGGCGCGCTGGCCGGGTCCAGCCCCTCCGAGGCATTCTTTGTGGAGTGCGGTCCCACCACGATGACGCAGGACGATATCGACAACGGCCGTCTGATCTGCAAGATCGGCATTGCGCCCGTCAAGCCCGCTGAGTTCGTGATCTTCCGCATTACGCAGAAGACCGCCTCCGCTTCCGAATGATCCCGCGCACACTGTTACAGAAAGGGTGAACGTACATGGCCATCAACTATCCATACCGCGTATTCCGCTATCAGGTCGAGATTGACGGAATCAGCCGCGCGGGATTCTCCGAGGTATCCGGCATGAGTTCCTCCACCGACGCCGTGGAGTACCGCGAGGGCGACGATCTGCGCAACACCCCGCGCAAGCTTGCCGGGCTCACAAAGTTCGGAAATGTGACGCTGCGCTGGGGCGTGTCCGACGACTCCGATTTCCTGGACTGGATCTATTCCGTGGCGCCCACAAACACCGCGCCTCCCACCGGTCTTGTCCGCCACAATGTGACCATCACGCTGATCGACGACGCCGGAAACCCCGGCCCGTCCTGGAATCTTATCAACGCGTGGCCTGTGGGCTACACGGTGCCGGACCTCAACGGCATGGGCGGAGAGGTCGCCATCCAGTCGCTGGAACTGTGCCATGAGGGCCTCGAGCACACGCCCGGCAGCGTGTCCGGCGAGCCTTCAACCATCTGATACGAAGAGAAATTCTTTTGAAAGACCGCGCGTATGCACGCACGCGGCCTGATCCCCCGAATGCCTCCCAGCCCGCGGGCTGCAGCGCCTGTGGGCTTGGGGGGGCGTTTAGGGTGAATGCACTTTTTCGGAGGATTTGTGAATGCAGACTGAATATGCGTTTGAACTGCCGAAGGGCTATGTAGACCCCAACGGCGACGTCCATAAGAAGGGTACCATGCGTCTTGCCACCGCAGCGGATGAAATTCTTCCGCTGCGCGACCCCAGAGTCCAGCAGAACGCGGGGTATTTGACCGTGATTCTGCTCTCGAGGGTTGTCACAAAGCTGGGAACACTGAGTACCGTCAACACCCACGTCATCGAAAACCTATTTACAATGGACCTTGCGTATTTGCAGGATCTGTACCAGCGGATCAATCTGTCGGAGACGCCGAAGTATCAGGTCACCTGTCCCCACTGCAATCAGCAGTTTGAGGTGCCGCTGGATTTTTTGATGGGCTGACGTCCGTTTCAGTCGGAGCAAGGCCGTCGGGGGAACCCGCCGCCGGCGCTTCGCAGCGGAGGGGCAGTCTCTCCGGGAACGGGCGCGCGCGGGGGATGCCGCTCTACCCGCAGGAACGGCTTTATCAGGAGATGTCGTTTCTGGCCTATTACCTGCACTGGTCCCGGGAGGATCTGATGAATCTGGATCACTGGGAGCGGCGGCGCTGGTGCAGTGAGATTTCAGCCATCAACAAAAAGCTCAGCGGAAACGAGCGGAACACCTATGAGTTTAAATGAGGGAGGACGCGAACGGGATGGCCAATTATACCGAACCGCTGAAAGCCTTCCGGTTTTTGGTGGAGATGGAGAACAGCGGTGTGGTCGCGGCGGCTTTTTCCTACTTTTCAGGTGTGAAGATGGATGTCCGGACCGTCAGCGCCCGCTCGGGAAACGACTGGCGCGGTGTGCAGACCGACGTTCCTGTACTGACCGTATTTCAGCCGGTCACGCTGTCCAAGGGAGTCGTGGGCGACAGCGACTTTCTGAAATGGCTCCACTCCGCTTCGGCCGGAGTGCACAGCGGCCCCACGGGCGTCTCTCTGCGCCGCACGCTGAATGTGGTGGCGCTGGATGAACACGGAAAGCGCGGCGTGACGTGGTCGCTGCGCGGCGCCCTGCCCATCGGCTATGAGCTTGCGCCCATGGACGGCGGTCGGAGCGAGGTGCTCACCGAGAGCCTGACGTTTTCCATTCAGGGAATGGAGCGGAAGACGGAGGGCGGAAGCTGAGAGCGAATAAAGCAGGGGAGGCGGTTTGATGTCTTTTCAATCGGGGGCCTATTTTTCGGTGATGCTGTCAGGCCTCGGCATTTTCCTCAAGGGGGATTTTGTCTCCGTCTCCGGGTTGGACATGGAGTTTGAGTACGAGACGTTCTGTGAGGGCGGCAGCAGCTATCCGCGCTACTTCTTCAAGCAGGCCAAGCCGCAGACCCTGGTTCTGCAAGAGGGGACGCTCACCTCCCTGGACACAATATCGATTCTGGTCAATATGACAAATCTGGGAATGTCTCTTTCACTCAGCGGGATCATCTCACTGATGGACAGCTTTGGAAAGCTGAAGAGAGTCTGGATGATCCGGGGAGCCCATCTGGTGAAATACGAGGGGCCGCAGCTGGACAGCAACCAGCCGAATCTGGCGGTCAGCCGGATTGAACTAGTCTATAACGGGTGCTGCTAATGAAATCTATTTCCGTGGTCAAAGAAAACACCGGTATCCTTTCCCAAGAAGCGCTGGAGGGAACGGGCTACGGTCTGCTCTGCCGGGCGTTTGCCCTGCAGATCCTCAGCCGCATGAGTGTGACCGACGGCCTTTACCGGCAGCTGGCGCTGGAATTTGCAGAGGAACAGGAGTCGGCCGCCCCAGCGGGGAACGAATACCGCATCAGCCTTGAGCTGATTCTTGAGACGCTCCGGAAGCTGGAGCCGTCCGAGGGGACCGAGCGCATCCGGACGGAGCGGCTGCTGGAACGCGTGGAGACACGGCTCCGGGAGCGGACCAGCGTTGCGGAAGAGGGACGGACTGCTCCGGCGGAGCCGCGCCCGGCGGCGGTTACGGTGCAAAACCTTCTGTTCCGAACAATTTTACAGCTTTCAGAGGCAGAAAAACCTCTTGCTTTCCCCCAAAAGACGCTCTCCAGCGCCTTTTTGCGGGCAGAGTCCGCCGCCGCGCGCGCCGCGTCGGTCGAAGCCGCCTCCCGCGCAAGGAGCGCTTCCCCCAAGCAAACGGCGAATGGGCAGAAGCAGCGGACGAGCGGTAATTTCGCTGCGTACGATATGCTTGCTTTTAAGCAAAGTGGCGCACCGACAGAACCATCTTCCGCGATGCGGACTAATTCTCGGAATAAAGCCGAACCTGAGAGCCTTTGCATAAGTGCCGCATCCGCGGCCCGGCCCGCAGATGCGGAGACAGTTTTCCCGATGGGGAAGCCAGAACCTGGAAGCCTCTGCATAAGCGCCCCGGACGCGGAGACGGTTTTTCCGACGGGGAAACCAGAACCGGCAAACGGCCTTTCTCCCACTCAGATTGCCGAAGCCGTAAAACGGACGCTGGAACGTCGGCCTCGCGAAGAAACCGCGCAGCTGCCGCATGCGCAGCGAACCGATTCGCAGGAGGCCGCTGGGGAGCAAAAGCGCCGGGAGCCGACGGCGGTCTCTGACCAGAGCGCGGCGAAAGAGCCTTTTCAGAAGCCAAAGGTATCCCGTCTCCAGACCGAAGAACAGAGTAAAACGGAGAACTCCCGG
>JAEWYA010000202.1 GCA_023395775.1 Bacillota bacterium | reverse complement strand
CGGTGTACTGGGCCATGCCCATCATCGGGCCGCCGGCGATCAGCTTATAGGTGCCATCCTTCACTCCGCCGCAGGCATCCAGCAGGTTGGCCACGGGCGTCCCGATGGGGCACTCCAGATTCTTCGGGTCGATGATGCCGGAGCCGGAAACAGTCACCAGCTTGCGCACCACGGGCATACCCTCGGTGATGGCCCGGTAAATGGCGCAGGTGGTGTTGATGTTGAATACGGCGCAGCCGATGGCGGAAGGCAGTCCTCCGGGAGGGACCTGCTTGCCGGTGATGGCCTGACACAGCTGTTTTTCACCGCCCTGGGGGTAACGGGCGCGCAAAGGCTCCACCACCACGGGGGCATGCTTTTCGGAAATGACCTTGTTCATGGAGTCGATGCCGTTGCGTTTGTTATCCTCCACGCCGATCACGACTTTATCCACGCCAAACATTTTGGCCAGATAAATCGCGCCGCCGATGATCTCCTCGGGGCGCTCCAGCATGGTGCGGTGGTCGCCGGTAATGTATGGCTCGCATTCCGCGCCGTTGATAATAACCGTGTCCACTTTTCCGATGCCGCCGGAGATTTTCACGTGGGTGGGGAACGTTGCGCCGCCCATGCCGACGATACCGGCGTTCTTGACAATCTCAACCATTTCCTCAACCGTCAAGGCGTCGGGATTTGCGGGAGCTTTGACTTCTTCGCTCAGTTCATCCCTCATGTCGTTTTCAATCACGACAGACATCATGTTGCCGCCCATGGAATAGGGGCGCGGCTCCACAGCCTTTACCGTGCCGGAAACACTGGCATGAATCGGCGCGCCCAGCCCGCGGAACTCACCGATCTTCTGGCCGACCTTCACATGGTCTCCAACCTTGACAATGGGTGTACATGGTGCGCCAAAGTGCATGGACATGGGGATAACCACCTCAGCCGGGGGGGCCAGCTGCTCGATGGCCTTTTCATTGGTGGCAGCTTTCATATCGTGGGGATGAACGCCGCCAAAGAACGCTTGTGCCATAGTTTTCACCTCATTTTTAGTCCTGGTTAGAGCGGCAGAAAAGCTACTCTACCACATACTGCGGCTTATTCTACACCAAAAAGAAATAAATGTCCAGACTGTGGACGTCAGTTTTTGCGGAAATTTGTGCTTTTTTTAACGAATTCTGTACTGCTTTTTTGTGCCAGACTTGCCAAGATTCTCTTTGCGTGTTACACTGAAATCGCGGCGCACGGTCATTGTGCGCGCATCGATACATATATTAAAGGTATCGCCGCCGGTATACAGCGGCGCGGAAGGAGCGTTTTTATGGCGGAAGTGATTGACCGGCCTGGTCTGAAAGCGGAAATGAAGGGTCTGCTGCGGGAAGCGCAGGTGAGTTCCAAGGGGTTCGCGGCGCTATATCTGCTGCTGGGCCTGATTTTGAGCATGGTGGACTCCGTCGCCAACAGCGGCGGCATGGTCTCCTATGGAAATCCACTGGGAATTTTTGTCCGCATTCTGACCTCGCTTTTGAGCATTGTTTTATCCATCGGCTTTATCCTGTACTGCTCGGCGGTCCGTCAGGGCCAGCGTGCGGAATATCTGACCTTGTTCGACGGGTTCTCCTTCGTGGGGAAGGTGATCGGTCTTGCCGTCGTGCAAATCTTTTTTATTCTGCTGTGGTCCTGCTTATTCATCGTCCCCGGCATCATCGCGGCGTATCGCTATCAGTTTGCCTATTACAACCTCTGTGAGAACCCGGAGCTTGGCTGCATGGACGCTCTGGAGCTGAGCAAGAAGCAGACCATGGGCTACAAGGGCCAGCTTTTTACGCTGGACCTGAGCTACCTAGGCTGGGGGCTGCTGGCCACTTTGCCGATGTCCGTCTGGGGCGGCTATTTTACGGCCGCGCAAAGCTCCTATCTGCTCAACAGCGCAGCGCCCGTATCCACAGGCGTGTCTCTGGGCCTTGACCTTCTTTGCGGACTGTGGGCTGTGGTCATACAGATTTTCTACCTGCCCACCTATCAGTGCACACAATTGGGGTACTACGAGACCGCCAAGCGCACCAGCGGCGTTTCGCCTCTCCCCGTCAATCAGCGGGGCATCGAAGACGGCGGAAGCGACAATCTGTTTTAATCGATCGCGGCATGGGATCGGCGAATTCCGCGGACGCGGCCTCAGAAAAACAAACATGCGGGAGCCGGAGCGTTTTGACGCGCTCCGGCTCCCGGTCTTTTGTCCTCTCAGAAATTCTCCGTGCTGTACTTCAGTCCTTGTGCATACCGCCCAAACGGCGAAGGCTCTCCATCGCGTCGGCGTACTGCTTTGCCATGGCGGTGGGATTACCCCGCAGAATGCGCAGCGACCGACGGTAGGTTTTTGCGGTCCGGGCCCTGACGACAGTCTGCCGCTCCCGCAGCTTTTCCACCGCCTCGTCAAGCTCCGCCCGCTTCTGCGCGAAAGCCTCGCCGCTCCCCTCCAGCCGATCCCGGCAGGCCTCCGTGGCAGAAACCACATTTTCAAGCGCGCTGAGTTTTGCCTCGGACAGAGTGCGCAGCGCTTCGGCCAACCGCTCCTCCCGCCGAAGCGTTCGTTCCGCCTTGTTCTCGATTCGCTTCTGCCGCTCCGCCCTCAGGCGGTCCTGAAGCAGAATACGCTCCACCTGAGTCCTATCCCGGAACTTTTGCAGGTCCTCCTCCGCGAAAGCGGAAACGATTTCCACCCGCCGGGCCAGACGGCGCAGCTCCTCGTTTTCCTCGGTGAGCTTTTCCAGCATGGCCCGCAGATCCAGCGCAGCCTGGATGGACCGCACCGTATCCACGGTAAACGCCGCCACCAGCACCAGCGCCAGCGGCTCGGCAAACGCGGCGGGGATCGACAGCAACAGCCGCGCGATGGGCGGATGAACGAGGTTCACCAGCAGGATAGAGAAAAAGCCCCAGGCGATGCTGCTGCTGAGACAGATATACCCGTTCATGTTGAGCTTTTGATTGGAGTAATCCCAATAGCGCACCTTAAAGAGCCGCTCCATGGCCGCGCCGGTGGCGTATTCCAACAGCGTGGCCGCCGCCGCGCCGGACAAGTACAACAGGACGGGATAATTTCGCACCGGAAGGGTAAACAACAGAATCATGATGGCTCCGGAGCCGTAAATGGGCAGCAGCGGCCCATGGAGAAATCCCCGGTTCACCCACCTGCGCTGGCGGATGGAGACATAGCAGGACTCCCACACCCAGCCGCACAGACAATATAAGAAAAAGAACAGGACCCACTGGTCCGCGGTATAGGCGCGCAAGAAAAATCCCTCCCTGATCATTGTTTCGTCAGTCTACTCCAAATATACCAAAAAATCAACCTATAAAAGCCCGAGCCGCCGCGCGGCCCGGGCTCTTAACGCTGCTTTTACAGCAGGTTGTAGAGGATTTTCGCCATCTGTCCCCTGGTGATGGACTGGTTGGGGCGGAACGCGCCGTCCTCATAGCCGCTGATGACCTTCTGGGCCACCATCGTCTGGATATAATAGGAGGCGTAGGCCGGAATGCCGGCCGCATCGGTAAAGCTCAGCGCCGCCGTTGCGTAGCCTCGCTGCTGGGTCCGGCCGATCATTGTCGCCGCCTGGGCACGGGTCAGGCTGGCGGCGGGGTGGAAGTAAATTTTTCCGTTTTCCTCAGAGCCGTTCAAAATACCCATGGAATAGAGCGTCTTGATGGCGGTCTGGGCATATTCTCCGACGCTTCCGTTATCGGCGAAGGGGAGAGTTGTGGAGGCGTATTTCGTCCCGTCCAGCCCCAGGTAGCGATAGAGCATCACGGCAAACTGCTGGCGGGTGATGGATTGGTTGGGGCGGAAGGTGCCGTCCTCAAAGCCGGTGGTGATGCCGGTGGTCTTCAGCCAATCCACATAGGTGCCGGCCCAGTAGCCCGCAGTATCGCTGAACTGGGATACGCCTCCGGTGGCCGCAATGTCGCAGGAGGCCCGGCCAATGTTGCCGGAGGCGTCTTTGGCAGTCACCGTGACCCGGTGAGCATTGGTGTCGCTGATGGGCAGGGCAGCGGTGAGCGTACCCTTCGCCGCATCATAGGTGAAGGTCACGGCCTTGCCGTCCATGGTGACGGATACGCCGCTCTGGGCGGGGAACTTATCCGCCGCGTCGGTGATGGCGGCGGTGAGGGTCGTGCCGGAGACGGAGGCAGTGACTTCCGGCGGCGCGGTGTCCACCACGTTGTTGTAGGACGCCACGATCTGATCCAGATACAGCGTGCCGGAGGCGGCGGTAGCCGTTCCGTCGGCGTTCAGCGCCTGTGTCAGTTTGAACCCGGCGAGAGAGGCGGTACCGGTGGGAAGGGCCACGGTAATCTGTTTCCAGCCGGAGAAATCCACATTGCCTGCGGCGGTCTCCACGGTGTTGGTTC
>JAEWYA010000188.1 GCA_023395775.1 Bacillota bacterium | reverse complement strand
GTGGTATAATGACCGCAAGGCGGTCATTATACCACAACGGTGCTCTGCGCCTGTGGTATAATCGTTTAAAAGTATATGATGGCGTCAAGCCGCGCCCGCTTTTATCAAATGGAATACCCGCGTCCGTCCGGCGGCGCGGCAAGGAGGAAACACCATGGATTATGCAAAAGAGTCCCTGCGTCTGCACGGGGAGTGGAAGGGAAAAATTGAGGTGGTGTCCACGGTACCGGTATCCACCAGGGACGATCTTAGTCTGGCCTACACTCCCGGCGTGGCGCAGCCCTGCCTGGAGATTCAGAAGGACATTGACAAAAGCTATGACCTGACCCGCCGTCATAACATGTGCCTGGTGGTCACCGACGGCAGCGCCGTTCTGGGGCTGGGCGACATCGGCCCGGAGGCAGGCATGCCCGTGATGGAGGGAAAATGCGTCCTGTTCAAGTCCTTTGGTAATGTGGACGCCTTTCCACTTTGCATCAAGAGCAAAGACGTAGACGAGATCGTCAACACAATCTACCTGATCTCCGGCAGCTTTGGAGGCGTGAATCTGGAGGACATCGCCGCTCCGCGGTGCTTTGAGATTGAGCGGAAGCTGAAGGAAAAATGCGATATTCCAATCTTCCACGATGACCAGCACGGCACCGCCGTCATCACCTTGGCAGGTCTTCAAAACGCGCTGAAGGTAGTGGGCAAGCAGCTGGAGAATGTCAAAGTCACCGTCAACGGCGCGGGTGCGGCAGCCATTGCCATCACAAAGCTTCTTCTTTCCGCAGGCGCGAGAGACGTGACTCTCTGCGACCGGACGGGAATCGTATCTAAAGGCCGGGAGAAGGGCATGAACTGGATCAAAAATGAGATGGCGGAGGTCACGAACCCCCGCAACCTCAAGGGTTCCCTGGCAGATGCCATGCGGGATGCAGATGTGTTCATCGGCGTGTCGGCCCCCGGCTGCGTCTCTCAGGATATGGTCCGCTCCATGGCCAAGGACCCAATTCTGTTCGCCTGCGCAAATCCCACGCCGGAAATTTTCCCCGACGAGGCGAAGGCTGCCGGAGCGCGGGTGGTTTCCACCGGCCGCAGTGACTATCCCAACCAGATCAATAACGTCTTGGCCTTCCCCGGCATCTTCCGGGGCGTGTTTGACGTCCGGGCCAGCGACATCAACGAGGAGATGAAGGTTGCCGCCGCTCAGGCGCTGGCAGGCCTGATCTCCGACGAGGAGCTGAACGAGGACTACATTATTCCAGCCGCCTTTGATCCCCGGGTGGGTCCCGCAGTGGCCAAAGCCGTGGCCGAGGCGGCAAGGCGGACCGGCGTTGCCCGCATTTGAGTCCCACGCACAACGCGAAACCGGGAGAGGCAGTTGCCTCTCCCGGTTTTTTAAATTCCCTGATTAATTTCCGTCCGATGCGAAAGAATCCGCATACACGTGAGACGCCGGCCCTGTCGGTCTCTATTACCGGGCGTTATAAGCCTTGATACCGAGATCCAGCAGCTCCATGGCGCGCTCCAGATCGGCCTGCTTCAAAACATAAGCAAGGCGGACCTCGTCGCGGCCCTTGCCGGGAGTGGCATAGAAGCCCTCGCCGGGCGCGAACATGACGGTGTCGCCGTGGTCTTCAAAATGCTCCAGCAGCCACTGCTGGAATGTATCGGTGTTGTCCACCGGCAGCTTTGCCATGATATAGAACGCTCCCTTGGGGCACTCGCACACCACGCCGGGAATCTTCTTCAAACCCGCCATGCAGGTGTCGCGGCGCTTCTTATACTCGTCGCGGACGGCGGCAAAGTACTCGGGACCCACGCTGTACAGCGCGGCGGCGCCCACCTGATCCAGCGTTGCGGAGCAGAGACGGCCCTGGCAATACTTCATGGCGTGGGACATCAGTTCCTTATTGCGGGAGATCAGAACGCCCACGCGGGCGCCGCAGGCGGAGAACCGCTTGGATACGGAATCAATGACAATGACATTGTCGGCCGCATCCTCAAATTCCAGCATGGTGGCCAGCTTCTCGCCGCCATAGACAAATTCGCGGTACACCTCATCGCCGATCACAAACAGGTTATGCTCCTTGGCGATATCCACGATCAGCTTCATCTCGTCGTGAGTCAGGACCACGCCGGTGGGGTTGCCGGGGTTGGTGACCATAATGGCGCGGGTATGCTCGTTGATCTCCGACTCAATCTTCTTGCGGTCAGCATAGTAATAACCCTCTTCCGGGGTGGTGGGAATTGGATGGATCTTGCCGCCGGTAACCCGGGTGAACGTGTTATAGTTTGGATAGAAGGGCTCTGGAATCAGGATTTCGTCCCCGTCGTCCAGAATGCACTCCAAAACCATCTCCAGCGCTTCGCTGCCGCCGGTGGCAGCCAAAATGTCGCCGGAATCCAGCTTGATGTTCAGCTTTGCATAGTAACCGCGGACGGCCTCCACAAACTCGGGAACGCCTGGAGAGGGAGCGTACGCCAACACGGGCTGCTTGAAGCCCTTTACGGCGTCAAAAAAAGCAGCAGGCGTTTCAATGTCAGGCTGACCGATATTCAGGTGGTAGATTTTGCGTCCCTTGTCCTGCGCCGCCACCGCAAATGGGTGGAACTTCCGCATGGGGGACAAACCGCACTTTTCGATCTTGCTCGAAAACTTCATGACGGGATACCTCCTTTTTATTTTGCAAACTGCCTGCGCATATATCTGCGCATATTGGCCCATGTTTCCATTTTATGCGCCTTTAACGGGGTTGTCAACACTTTCCTATGGTCAGCTGCAACCTGAGGGATATGACACTTTGTACAGCGCTCCATCCAAGTTTTCATTCCCTCATTGTATAAATTATCTAACCATTGAATTCCCCATCACTCCTCTTCCTCCGGCGGCTCCTCGTCGAAAGGCGGCACATTGGGTGAGGGCACGGCGGCGCTGGGGCCGCCCATTTGCAGTTCCTGCCACTTCTCCTTTGTAATCAGCAGCTGGCGGGGCTTGGACCCCTCGAACGGTCCCACAATCCCCCGCTGCTCCATCTGGTCCACCAGGCGGGCGGCTCGGGAGTATCCCAATTTCAGCCGGCGCTGGAGCATGGAGACGGACGCCTGTCCGGTTTCCAGCACCACGTCCACGGCGGCGGGCAGCAGCTCGTCGCTCTCGTCCTCGACAGGCTCCGACACGGCTCCGCCTTTGCCGCCCGAGGATTTTTCCTTCTGCTGAACGTTTTCCTCGATTTTCTGCATGACCTCGTCGGAGTAGTGGGCCTCGCCGGTTTGTTTGGCAAACTCCACCACCCGCTCGATCTCCTCGGGGCTGATAAAGCAGCCCTGTACACGGGTGGGTTTGCCGGAACCCAGCGGAAAATACAGCATATCGCCCCGGCCCACCAGCTTTTCCGCGCCCTGCGTATCCAAAATGATGCGGGATTCCAGCGAGGACGCCACCGCAAAGGCAATGCGGCTGGGAATATTCGCCTTCATGATGCCTGTGATCACGTCGGCGGAAGGCCGCTGCGTGGCAATGACAAGATGCATCCCGGCAGCGCGGCCCATCTGTGCCACGCGGCAGATGGATTCCTCCACCTCCTTTGCGGCAACCAGCATCAAATCCGCCAACTCGTCGATGACCACCACCACGGAAGGCATGGTCGCGAGCTCCTCGTCGGTTCGCGCCAAAGCGTTATATCCCTTCAGGTCCTTCACGTTGTGCTCCGAGAAAATCTTGTACCGCTTCATCATCTCGTATACCGCCCACTGAAGCGCCCCGGCGGCTTTTTTCGGGTCCGTCACCACGGGAATCAGCAGATGCGGGATGCCGTTGTACGGAGCCAGCTCTACCATCTTGGGGTCCACCATGATAAAGCGCACCTTGTCGGGACCAGACTTGTACATCAGGCTGACGATCAGGGAGTTTGTACATACGGATTTACCGGAACCGGTGGTACCTGCTATCAGCACGTGGGGCAGTTTTCCGATATCGCCCACGATACAGTGTCCGCCGATATCC
>JAEWYA010000087.1 GCA_023395775.1 Bacillota bacterium | reverse complement strand
GCGACACACTGGCCCTTCTCGATATCCTTGGGTCCGATCTCCACCCGCAGGGGTACGCCCTTCATCTCATACTCGGCAAACTTCCAGCCGGGAGAGTTGTCGGAATCGTCCAGCTTGACACGAAGGCCCGCGTCCGCCAGGCCCCGGCGCAAAGCCTCCGCAGCGTCCAGCACGCCCTCCTTGTGCATCGCCACGGGGATCACCGCCACCTGAATGGGGGCAACCCGGGGCGGCAGAACGAGGCCGTGATCGTCTCCGTGGGTCATGATGATGCCGCCGATGGTGCGGGTGGAAAAGCCCCAGGAGGTCTGGTAGGGCGTCGCCAGCTGGTTATTTTTATCCGTAAAGGTGATGTCGAAGGTCTTGGCAAAGCCGTTTCCGAAATAGTGGCTGGTGCCGGCCTGAAGCGCCTTGTGGTCGTGCATCATGCTCTCGAGGGTATAAGTGGCCTCCGCTCCGGCGAACTTCTCCTTGTCAGTCTTCCGGCCCCGAATCACCGGCATGGCCAGCGCGTCTTCGCAGCAGGCGGCATAGCATTCCAGCTGCTGCTCCGTTTCGAAAATGGCCTCCGCCGCCGTGGCGTGGAGGGTGTGCCCCTCCTGCCACAAAAACTCCCGGTGGCGCAGGAAGGGGCGGGAGGTCTTCTCCCACCGCAGCACGCTGCACCACTGGTTGTAAAGCATGGGCAGATCACGCCAGGAGTGAACAACCCGGCTCCAGTAGTCGCAGAACAGCGTCTCGGAGGTGGGGCGGATGCAAAGCCGCTCCTCCAGCTTCTCGCTGCCGCCCATGGTGACCCACGCGCACTCCGGCGCGAAGCCGGAGACGTGTTCCTTCTCTTTTTGCAGAAGGGACTCAGGAATCAGCAAGGGCATGGATACATTGGTATGCCCCGTTTTCTTAAACTCCTTGTCCAGAATATTCTGGATATTCTCCCAGATGGCGTAACCGTATGGGCGCAGGACAAACATCCCTTTCATGCTGGTGTAATCAATCAATTCCGCCTTTTTGCAAACATCGGTATACCACTGGGCGAAATCGGTATCACGGGATGTGATGGCGCTTACTTGTCTTTTGTCCTGTTCCATACTCTTCATTCCTTCATATTTATAGTATCAGCGTTGCCGTGGGCCACGTTGAATTTCTATTGTACCCAGTTTGCGGGAAATTGTCAACTGTTTCCGCATTCGGCATCAGCGGCTGCCGTCTTCATTCTTCTCAGAGCTCTGAGCATCAGCGGCACCGCCGTGATAAACGACAGGATATCCGCCGCCGGCTGCGCCAAAATTACACCCCACAGGTCAAGCAGCCGCGGCAGGACCAATACCGCCGGAATGAAAAACACTCCCTGTCGGGCCGCGGCCAGGAACGTTGCGGGCCCGGTATCCCCGATCGTCTGCAGCGTCATATTGCTGATAACCACCCAGCCGGAGAGCAAAAAGCCCACGCACTGGCACCGCAAGGCCAGCGCACCCACCCGGACCACCTCCGGGTCGTTCCGGAACAGCGCCACCATCTCCGGCGCAAAGGCCAAGCCCAGCGCGCACACCACCGCCAAGAACGCGGTGCCCCACTTCACGCAGAACCAGAAGCCCTGCCTCACCCGGTGATAGAGCTTCGCTCCGTAGTTAAATCCGCAGACCGGCTGAAAGCCCTGTCCAAAGCCGATCAGGGCGGAGCCGCCGAACATCATCACCCGGGTTACCACCGCCATGGCGGCGATCACAGCGTCTCCGTAACCCCGGGCGGACCGGTTCAGGCAGACGGCGGCAAGGCTGGCAAGACCTTGCCGTGCCAAAGACGGCAGACCGCCCCGGACGATCTCCCTGAGGTAAAACAGCTTCATCTGCGTCTCCCTGAAACGGGGCCGCAGGTTTCCGCCCCGGCCGCACTGCCACAGCAGCAGGCAAAAGCTGGCAAACTGGCTCAGGACCGTGGCCAGCGCCGCGCCGGCAACACCCATGTCCAATACGAAGATGAAGACGGGGTCCAACCCGATATTCAACACTGCCCCGGCCGAGATTCCCACCATGCCATAGGCCGCGCTGCCCTGAAACCGCAGTTGGTTGTTCAGCACCAGCGATGCCGTCATCCACGGTGCGCCGATCAGGATAATACGCATATAGTCCTTGGCGTAGGGCAGGATGGTAGGGGTCGCTCCCAGCAGGTCGGCAAGGGGCGTCAGAAAAATCTCCCCCAGCACGCACAGAGCCGCGCCCGCCAAAAGCGCCAGCGTAAATCCCGTGGAGGACATCCGCCTGGCCTCCTCCCTGTCCTGGGCGCCCAGTTCCCGGGAAATATAGTTGCCGGACCCATGGCCAAAGAAAAACCCGATGGCCTGAATCACCGCCATCAGGGAAAACACCACCCCCACCGCTCCGGTGGCGCTGTTGCTGTTCAGCTTTCCGACAAAATAGGTGTCCGCCATGTTGTAAACCGACGTCACCAACATACTGATAACGCAGGGCACGGCCAGTTCGCAGATCAGCCGCCCCACGGATTCCGTGGTCATTCGGTTGAATTTTTCCTTCTGTTGATCCTCCACGCTGTTACTCCTCCTGTTTTCCGAAATTGACATATTTTATATTATGTATCACGCGCGCCGCACTTTCGCAGGAGGAAACCGCCCCGGCCTTTCGGACGAGGCGGTTGGATCTGCATAAAAATGTTTGCCGTGCCTCTTTGAAATCGCGCGGTCATCCGCGCCGGACCACCTGCCGCTCCTGAAGTGTGCGGGTATAGGCCGCGGCGTCCGCCGTGGCCTCCGCCAGCAGGCGGAGAAACTGCTCCGCCTGAGGCGTGGACTTGGTGTTTTTGGACCGAACCCAACCCAGGCGCACATTGCCCCTGCCCTCCAGCGGGATGGAGATCACCCGCTCGTCGCTCAGGCCATCGGTCAGAAGTCCGCTGCCGGTGGTAAACGCGTCCGTGGCCGCCAGTACCTCCATCATGGCAGTGCGGCTGTTGACGCAGATGGTTCTGGCCGGCTTTCGGTCGGGCAGCAATTGATATTCCTCTGAAAAATCCGCCGCCGCACCCTGATCGAGCTCGAAACACGCAAAAGGATACTCCGACAGCTTTTTCTCGGTCAAAGGAACGCAGCCCGTCAGCGGATGATCCCTGTGGACGTAGATGCAGGGCGGAACCGCCGCCAGTTCGTGAAATTCCACGTCCTGAGCGTCCATTCGGCGGCGGATGATCTTCTCCGTCAGGTCCGAGAGGAAAATCACTCCCACGTCCGCCCGATGCTCGCACACGTCCTGAATGACCCCATCCATCCCCGTCTCCCGGATAGACAGGCTGTAACCCGGTGCATCCATGCCCTTCAGCAGGCGCAAAAAAGCATCTTCGGCAAAGGGATACCGCTGGGTGGAGACAGCGAAGCGCACCGGAGCAGGTGCAAACCGGTCGCTGGTGTACAGGCTCTCAATCCGGCGCTTCTGCTCCAAAAGAGAGATGGCATAGGAGACAAATTCCTCCCCCTCCGGCGTAAATTCCACACCCCGGTTGCTGCGGTTAAAAAAGTGGATGCCAAGCTCGTCCTCCAGATCCCGGATAGCGGTGGATATCCCGGACTGGGACAGAAACAGATTGTGCGCCGCCTTGTTGATCGACCCGCATTTACTGACCTCTACCACGTAAGAAAGCTGCTGGAATGTCATCGGATCCCCTCCTTCCGAATCTGTTCACTCTTCTTATTATAAAAATTTTCGGGAACCTTGTCAATTTATTATCTGAAAATTCGGGAACTGATTTCCGAAAAGACTTGCTAACGCCCTCTCCCAAAAGATGCTATATTATAGTTATAGTGTATAAATTTTCTATTGGTTTTTAAATATGTATGGATGTATTGTACAATTTTCAATGGTAAGGCGGCCATTTTCCGTAGATAAGGCCGTCATCCATTGCCACCATACGAAGCAGATAAACTTTTTAGCCGCGGTCGTTAATTTGCTCGCTCTGCGGGCCTGATGAAAGGATGGTTCTATGAAAAACGAAAAGCAGCTGGGTTTCTCAACCCGCCAGATCCATGCCGGCAAGGAAATTAACAGCGCCGGTTCCCTGTGCACCCCGATCTATCAGTCCTCTACCTTTGAATTTGCCTCCGTGGAACAGGGCGGTGCCCGCTTTGCCGGAAAAGAGGGCGGATACATCTATACCCGCCTGGGCAACCCCTCTCTGACGCAGGTAGAGGCAAAGATGGCCTCTCTGGAAAGCGGCGAGGCCGCTCTGGCCGCCGCCTCCGGCATGGGCGCAATCTCCTCCGCCCTGTGGACCTCCGTGGTGGCGGGGGACGAAATTCTGGCGGACGAAACGCTGTACGGCTGCACCTATGCGCTGCTGATGCACGGCATGAGCAAGTTCGGCGTCCATGTAATTTTCACCGACCTCAGCAATCCGGAAAATCTTAAAAAGCACCTGACCCGCAATACGAAGGTTGTCTATTTTGAGACGCCCTGCAATCCCACCATGAAGGTAATCGACATTGCCGCCACCGCCCAAATGGCCCATGAGTTCAACCCCTGCATTCGGGTCATCGTGGACAATACCTTCTGTTCCCCCTATCTCCAGCGGCCGCTGGAGCTGGGCGCGGATGTGGTGGTTCACAGCGCCACCAAGTACATCAACGGCCACGGGGACGTGATTGCCGGTTTTGTGGTGGGCAGCGCGGACTTTATCGGCCAGTGCCGGATGTTTGGACTGAAGGACATGACCGGCGCAGTCATGAGTCCCTTTGATGCGTTTCTGATTGCCCGGGGTCTGAAGACGCTCAGCATTCGCATGGAGCGCCATTGCTCCAACGCCCAGAAGGTGGCGGAGTTCCTCCACGGTCACCCCGCCGTGGACAAGGTCTATTATCCCGGCCTCGATGATTTCGAGGGCCGCGAAATCGCACAAAAGCAGATGAAGCTG
>JAEWYA010000178.1 GCA_023395775.1 Bacillota bacterium | reverse complement strand
GTGGAGGAGGCCCTGGCGGGCCGCCGCAGCGAGCGGATGGTGCATCGGGAAAACCTCTGTCGGCAGATCATCGCCAGTCCCGTGATGCAGGACGGACATCTGGGCGGCGCGGTGCTGGTGATTCTGGATGTGACGGAGAGGGAGCAGCGGGAGAGCCTGCGGCGGGAGTTTACCGCCAATGTCTCCCATGAGCTGAAAACACCGCTGACCGCTATCTCGGGTACGGCGGAGATTCTGGAGAACGGTACGGTGAAGCCGGAGGATGTGGCCCACTTCGCGGGAAACATCCACCGGGAGGCGGGACGGCTGATCGAGCTGGTGAACGACATCATCAAGCTCTCCCGTCTGGACGAGGGCGGCGCGGACGGCCCCTGGGAACAGATGGATCTGTACCGTCTGGCGGGGAACGTGCTGAACCAGGTGCGCCCCGCGGCGGAGAAGCGGAAGCTGAACTTGACGCTGAAGGGCGGCCCGGCCATGGTCAGCGGCGTGCCTCAGATTCTGGAGGAGATCATCTACAACCTATGCGACAACGCCGTGGCTTACAATCGGGAGGGCGGCAGCGTCGCCGTGACGGTGGAGGAGACCGGCGCGGGCGCGCGTCTCACCGTGGAGGATACCGGCGTTGGGATTCCCCCCGAGGCGCGGGACCGGGTGTTCGAGCGGTTCTACCGGGTGGATAAAAGTCATTCCCGGGGCGGCACGGGCCTGGGCCTTTCCATTGTGAAGCACGGCGCGGCGTATCTCGGCGCAAGCGTGACGCTGCGCAGCGAGGTGGGAAAGGGCAGTACCTTTGTCCTGACGTTCCCGGCTGTCGGAGAGGCACGGAACTGAGCGCCGCTTTGGTTTTCTTGGAAGTGAAAAAGTCACAGGGCTCCATCGTCTCATGAAGATGATGGAGCCCCGGTTTTGTGTTATGCCCGTAACCTTTACTGCCCGTTATCCAGCAATCCGTTTAGGGCAATAATTAACCCAATGATCGCCATAATGGCAAACATGAAAAGGGCGGGCGTAAGCCCATATTGAGCTAAGTTCCATAAAGTCGAATGCTGCCCGTCTATTGTCCAATCGTTGCTCATGGAACCTGCCAGAAGCACTGCAATGGATAGGAATCCGGTTAAAAACAGAAATGAACCCAGAATTACCTTCTTCATATTTTACTGCCTTTCTTTTAAGCATAAATTTTCTTGTTGCCTTTGGCCGCCGGGCCGTGACAGAATACGCCTGATCGGAATAACACCATACCGGTAAGAGGCTTTTCAGCGGGTTCAGTTCAGCGTATCCGCGTTTTGCGCGAACAGCTCCGCCACCCGCTCCGCCGTGGCGGGGCAGGCGGAGAGTTTCGGGCCCTCCGCAAGGAGCGCGTCCGCGGCGGACTGGGCCTCTTTCAAAAGCGCCGCGTCGCAGCCCAGGTCCGCAATTCGGAGCCCCGGCAGGCCGTGCTGCCGCAGGCCGAAGAAGTCCCCGGGTCCGCGCAGACGCAGGTCTTCCTCGGCAATTTTGAACCCGTCGCCGGTTTGTGTCATGATTCGAAGGCGCTGGCGGGTCTCCTCATTCCTGCTGTCGGAGATCAGAACGCAGTAGGACTTGTGGGGCCCCCGGCCCACCCGGCCCCGGAGCTGGTGAAGCTGACTGAGACCGAACCGCTCCGCGTTTTCCACCACCATCACCGTGGCGTTGGGCACGTCCACGCCCACCTCGATCACCGTGGTGGACACGAGGATGTCCGTCTCCCCGGCGGCAAAGGCGGACATGACCGCTTCCTTTTCTTTGGCTTTCATCTTTCCGTGGACAAACGCCACACGCAGGTCGGGAAAGACCTCCGTCTGGAGCTTTTTCGCGTACTCGGTGACGGCCTTGCGCTCGTCCGGCGCGTCTTCGTTTTCCGATACCTCCGGGCAGACGATGTAGCACTGCCGTCCCTCCTCCGCCTGCTTGCGGAGAAAGGCATACAGCCGCCGGCGGTAGCCGCCGGAGACGGCGGAGGTGCCGATCTGCTGCCGTCCGGGGGGCAGTTCGTCAATGATGGATACGTCCAGATCGCCGTATAAAATCAGAGCCAATGTCCGGGGGATGGGCGTAGCGGACATGACCAGCATATGGGGACTGTTTCCCTTGGACGCCAAGGCTGCCCGCTGCCCAACGCCGAAGCGGTGCTGCTCATCCGTCACCACCAGGCCCAGATTCTGATATTCTACGCCGCCGGAGATCAGCGCATGGGTGCCGATGACAAAATCAACTTCGCCTGTGGCCAGCTGGTCGGAGATGGTCCGCTTTGTCTTGGCGGACATGGAGCCGGTCAGCAGAGCGCAGCGCACGCCGAGCTTTTCCATCATGGGGGCAAGTCCGCCGTAGTGCTGCTGGGCCAGAATTTCCGTGGGGGCCATCAGCGCCGCCTGACGGCCGTTTTTCACTGAGAAGTACACACAGGCGGCCGCCACCATCGTTTTTCCGGAGCCTACGTCACCCTGACACAGCCGGTTCATGGGCTTTCCGGAGCGCATGTCGTCCAGAGCCTCCTCCACGCAGCGCCGCTGGGCGGCGGTGAGCGTAAAGGGGAGGGCGTTGTAAAACGCCGCCATGTCTACATCCCGGCAGGGATCTGTCCGCACCTCGTCCCGGCGGGAGCGGAGACGCCGCAGGCCGATGGTGAACAAAAACAGCTCCTCAAATGCCAGCCTCCGCCGAGCCAGGTCCAGCGCCTCAGCGGAGGCGGGAAAATGGATGTTCTCGTATGCAAAGCCGATGTGGCAGAGCTGGTGCTCCTGCCGCACAGTGTCGGGCAGCACATCTGGCAGGATGTCCGCGCAGGCATCCAGCCCCTGCCGGATGGAGCGGGACAAAATCAGCTGGCTCACTCCGGCGGTAAGCGGATAGATGGGGACGATGCGGCCCGTCTGCTCTCCCCGGCCCAGCGGTTCCACCACGGGATTCGTCATCTGGCGGCGGAGAAGATTTCCGTCCGCTCTGCCGAAAAAAATATAGGTCTCGCCCGCCTTCAGGCTGCTTTTCAGCCACGCCTGATTGAAAAACGTCACGTCCAGCGCGCCGGAGTCGTCCACCGCCCGCAGCTTCACCAGTTCCAGCCCCTTGCGGACACGGGAGAGGGTGGGAGCCGCGGTGACCATCGCCTCCACGCAGGCGGTTTCGCCGGGCTGGAGGTCCAGAATACGCCTTGTCTGGGTTCGGTCATCGTAGGTCCGGGGAAAGTAGGAGATCAGGTCCCGCAGGGTGCGGATGCCCAGCTTTTCCAAAGCTTTGGCCCGCTGGCCGCCGATGCCCCTGATGAACTGCACGTCGGTATTCAGCTCCGCCACGAAGACCACCTCTTTTTCCGAAGTTTTCCTTATTATAATCGTTTGTCGCCCGATTGGCAAGGCGCTGGCGGCGCTGTGGGGCCGCTGCTTTGCTTTATGCATACAAAAATGGGTCTCCCGGTGGGAGACCCGTTCCATATACGCGATTTTTTCGGGACGCTTGGTTTTGCGGAGACCGCCCCGGAGGCAAAAAGCTCAGAGGTTTCGGTTGTGATACTCCAAAAACCGATAGGATACCCCGTCCTCCACGATGGGCTCCGACTGGGTGGCGATTTTCCAGCAGGACAGCTTATCCAGATTGGGAAAAAACGTATCCGCGCCTTCGACCACAGCGTCCACGCGGGTCAGAAACACCTTTTTGCACCGGGAGAGCATGGATGCGTAAATACTGCCGCCCCCAATGACCCACACATCGTCTGCGGCGGCATCCACCATACTCAGCGCGGCGTCTACACAGTGGGCGATCTCCACACCCTCCCAGGTGAATTGCAGGTCATGGGTGACGACGATGTTGCGCCGGTTGGGCAGCGGCTTTCCACCGGGAAGGGATTCCAGCGTCCGGCGGCCCATAATGACCGTTCCTCCGGTGGTGAGAACGCGGAAGCGCCGCATGTCCTCTTTCAGGTGGAACAGCAGCTGATTGTCTTTCCCGATGGCCCAGTCCTGCGCTGCGGATAAGATCGCATTCATGAAAAAGCCTCCCTTTCAAATAGCAATGGGAATTTTTGCCTCAAAGGGGGCGGGGGCATACCCCTCCAGCTTGAAGCTGTCCCGGGTGAACTGATAAAAATCCGTGACCGACGGGTCCACGGAAAAACACGGTGCGGCTGTGGCAGCCTGCGCCAGCATTTCTTCGATAATGGGGATGTGACGGTCGTAGATGTGGGCATCCGCGATGACGTGGACCAGTTCCCCGGCCTTCAGGCCGGAGACTTGCGCCAGCATATGAACCAGCGCGGCGTACTGCACCACGTTCCAGTTGTTGGCGGCCAGCATATCCTGACTGCGCTGGTTCAAAATGGC
>JAEWYA010000129.1 GCA_023395775.1 Bacillota bacterium | reverse complement strand
GGCTTCGGATACCTGACGCTGGACGCGGCTCTTGCGGCGATTCCTGGCGGAGGCTCCGCGACAATCACGCTCCTGCGGAACATCGACCATAACGCGGGCGTTTTCATCGAAGGGAAAGCCGTGACATTTGACCTGAACGGCCATACGCTAAACATAAATAACCCCGCGTCAGGAGGCTTCGGCCTTGCCGTGCAGTCGGGCGGCTCTGTGGATCTGTCCGGCAGCGGTGCGCTGAACGCCACCGGCGAAACCTATGGCGTCCGGGTCAGCACAAATAGCTTGACCACCCGCGCCACCGTCACAAACGCCACCGCCACCGGTCCAACCGGCGAGGCGGCTTATGCCGCGGGTCCTGCCAGCGTGACCATCCTCGGGGACGCGGACGCATCCGGGATCAACGCATTTGGAGCGCACGCCATTTCAAATGGGGTAATCCACATAGAGGGCAATGTGCACGCGACCAATCAAGGTGTCTATGCCTCAAGCTCGGTCATTACAGTTGATGGCAATGTAACGGCTAACGGAGCGGATTTACTTGGCGATGCGATCGGCATCGGCGTCGGCGTTTACGGAGGAACGGGAAACGTCAAAGTTGGCGGAAATGTCACCGCCAACCGGGTCGGTGCGATGGCTCGGGCCAACGGCAGCATCACCATTGACGGAATGCTCGCCGCTCCGGCGTATATCCAATTCGCCGATGATGAACCTGTGTCAATAGACGATAATGTCACCCCAACGACCAAAACGGGCTATCGCACCTATCAATCCGCAGCGGTGGGAACCGTTTGGGTTCGGGAGCGGTTTTCCGTGGCGGTGAACGGCAGCTATGCCCAAACGACGGGCGCGGGCAGCTACGCTGAGGGTGAGACCGTCAGCATTTACGCCGGGACGCGCAGCGATTATACATTTACCGGCTGGACCTCCTCTGATGTGACCGTCACCAGCGCCGGCAGCGCCAACGCGAGCTTCACCATGCCGGGTAAGGCTGTCGCCGTTACCGCCAACTGGCGTTACAATGGCGGCGGTGGTAGCGGCGGAGGTGGCGGCAGCAGCTATAAATACTACGCCATTACCGCCGCGGCCGGTACAGGCGGAAGCATTTCCCCGAACGGCAATGTTTCCGTCCAGGAGGATTTGGATAAGACCTTCACCATTACACCAAGTACCGGCTATGTCATTTCCGATGTTCTGGTAAACGGAAAAAGCGTTGGTGCAGTTGGCTCTTATACCTTTACCAAGGTGCGCTCCAATCAGGCCATTAACGTCACCTTTCAGATGGCTGACCATACCAGTCCGCAGTCCGGCGCAGGCTTCGAGGATGTAGCTGATGATGCGTACTATGCAAAAGCAATTGCATGGGCCGTTGACAAGGGCATCACCAAGGGTGCTTCCGGCACGACCTTTTCACCGAACGCCGCCTGCACCCGTGCCCAAACCGTCACTTTCCTGTGGCGTGCTATGGGCAGCCCCGAGCCGGTCGGTACGGTCAACCCGTTTACCGATATAAGCAGTGACGCCTATTATTACAAAGCCGTCCTGTGGGCCGTGGAGAAAGGTATCACAAACGGCGCCGGCGCCGCCACCTTCAGCCCCAACGATGTCGTTACCCGCGGTCAGGCCGTGATGTTCCAGTATCGCGCGGCGGGTAAGCCCGCCGCTGGCACCCGCAATCCGTTCTCCGATGTGAAGTCCGACGATTATTGCTATGACGCGGTCCTGTGGGCCGCCAAGGAGAGCGTCACCGCAGGCACCAGCGCCGCCGCCTTCAGCCCCGCAAGCGACTGCACCCGCGCCCAGATCGTCACCTTCCTATTCAGGTACATGGGCAAGTAAAGAGCCTACCCTTAACCAGTCAAAGGAAGGACGTTGGCAGGCCATGGTGCCTCCTGCGCCCTTCCTATTCTCATTCGAGGCGGCAGCATCCTCTTCTCGCTTTTGCCCCATTCTTCACGGACGCAAGTGAATCGCACCGATGAGCCTCAACTATAGAATTATCAAATATTGAATATGCCTTTTCACGGATGCTTGCAGCATCTGCCTTTGTGTTGCTCTTTTTTCTGTGTACATATAAAGAAGCCTCGCTGCAACGAGAAAAACCAGTTGCAACGAGGCCACTTTATAGTTAACTTAATGACATTGAACAATTGGGGTGCAGTTCATTTTGCCGCATGACTTCTATCTTCGAATTATCCCTTCGGCGGGCGCGGATCGTTTCCATGACTATCCGACGGCTGGATGCGGCCCTTGAGCCTATGAATTACGAACTCGAATTCAATTCTTAATATGAGTTTCATAGGTCACATGGAGCAATTCATGGGCGCGGTTTTTAATCTCGCGCTCATAAAGCTCCTGCACAATGGGATTGCGCTCGGAGCGCTTGATAAGGGAAGCGCGGTCCGCTTCATAGAGGCCGTCGGCTCTCTTTTTCTTGATGTCCTTCAATCCGTAGGGCTGTCCGGCGCCGCCGACACAGCCTGTCTTGCAGGTCATGACCTCCACCAGGTCGAAGTATGCGGCGCCATCCTCAATCCGCTGCAGCAACTCCTGTGCGTTGACAAGTCCGTGAACAATGGCAATCTTCAGCTCCCGGTCGCCCATGGGCAGAGATACGGTGCGGATCGATTCCGAGCCTCGCAGCCCGGAAAACGCCAGCGCCTGCTGCGCGTTTTTGGATTTATCCTCCAGGCAGCGTCTCGCAACCGCTTCGGCCACGCCGCCGGTCGTTCCGAAAATAGTTCCTGCACCTGTACCGATACCGAAGGGCAGATCCGGGGACTCACCTTCGATTTCCGTAAAGCGAATGCCGGATTCGTTGATCATATTGATGAGCTCCTGAGTCGTCAGAACCAGGTCCACATCCGGCTTTCCGTCGTGCTGGAATTCTTTGCGCTCAGCTTCCATTTTTTTTGCCGTGCAGGGCATGATGGCGATGTGGTAGATCTCCCGGCCATCCTCTGCATTCTTGCCTTTGTACTGATCCTTCAGCACGGCTGCGAACATCTCCATGGGTGATTTGCAGGTGGAGATATTGTGAAGATATTTGGGATTTTTCTCCTCCAAATATTTAATCCAGCCGGGGCAGCAGGAGGTAAACATGGGGAATGGGCCGCCCTTTTTCAGGCGCTCCAAAAACTCCTGTGACTCCTCCATGACCGTCAGATCTGCACCGAAGGTGGTGTCGTACACCTCGTCTGCGCCCATGATTTTCAGCGATGTAACAATCTTATTGATCACATTGGTCCCCACCGGCATGCCGAACACCTCGCCCACCGCTACGCGGACGGCGGGAGCAATCTGCACAATGACCCGTTTCTTGGGATCGTGGAGGGCACGCCATGCGGAGCCAATCTGATTTTTTACCGTAATGGCCCCGGTGGTGCACACGGCAGCGCACTGACCGCAGCTGACGCAGGCTGTGTCAGAGAGCTTGCGGTCAAAGGCCGACATTACCTGCAGGTTGCTTCCGCGATAGGCGAAGTTGATAATACCCATGCCTTGCATCTCATCGCACACGCGGATGCAGTCGCCGCAGAGAATGCATTTATTGGGGTCCCTGATAATGGCGGGGCTGGATTCATCCTTTTCGTAGTGGGGACGTGTATCCGCAAAGCGAATGTTCCGCACACCAAACTGCAGTGCAAGACGCTGCAGCGTGCAGTTGCCGCTCTTTTCGCAGGTGGTGCAGTCCCGGCAGTGGGAGGCCAGCAGCAGTTCCAGAATCATCCGGCGGTGCTTTAAAAGCCGGGCGGTATTGGTGCGGATGCGCATGCCGTCCTTCGGCTCCATGGAACAGGACGCATCGATCTTGCCGGTCTTCTCCTCCTCCACCACACACATCCGACAGGCTCCGTAAACGGATAGCTCGGAATAGTAGCAGAAGGTGGGCATGTCAATTCCGGCCTTGCGAATGACCGCCAGCACGTTGGCCTCTCCATCAAACGCAACCCGCTGACCGTCGATATACATAATTCCCTTGCTCATGCTCACACCTCCTCGCTGATTGCGCCGAACGGACAGTTCGTCACGCAGGCTTTACACTTGATACACTTGTCCTTGTCGATCACATGGGGCTTTTTCAGCGTGCCGGTAATGGCCTCCGCCGGACAGTTCTTCCGGCACTTGCCACAGCCCTTGCACGTTTCCGAATCAATGACAAGGCCCTTCTTGGGGCCGTTGCAAAGAGGGCAGTAATGATCCACTACATGGGCGAGATACTCATTGCGGAAATATTTGAGGGTGCTCTGCACCGGCTTGCAGGCGCTCTGCCCCAAACCGCACAGGGCGGTATGCGTGATGGTGTCCGCCAGCTCCTCCAGCAGATCCAAATCCTCCAGCGTCCCTTTGTTGTCCAAAATCCGATCTAAGATCTCCAGCATTCGCGTGGTGCCCTCCCGGCAGGGAACGCACTTGCCGCAGGCCTCGTTCTGGGTAAAGCGCATGAAGAAACGGGCGACCTCCACCATGCAGGTATCCTCATCCATGACCACCATGCCGCCGGAGCCGATCATCGCGCCGATTTTTTTCAGGGAGTCGAAATCCAGAGGGAGATCCAAATGCTCCGCACTGGCGCAGCAGCAGCCGCCGGACGGGCCGCCAATCTGGACGGCCTTAAACTTTTTGCCATTCTGAATACCGCCGCCGATGTCAAAAACAACTTCCCGGATGGTAGTGCCCATGGGAACTTCGATGAGTCCGGTGTTCACCACGTTGCCGGTCAGGGCAAAGGCCTTGGTTCCGGGGCTCATAGAGGTACCGATGGAGCGGTACCATTCCACACCGTTCAGAATGATTTGCGGCACATTGGCAAATGTCTCCACGTTGTTCAAAACCGTGGGTTCCGCCCACAGGCCATGTTCCACGGTGCGGGGCGGCTTAACCCGCGGCATGCCGCGGTTGCCCTCGATGGAGGCAGTCAGAGCGCTGCCCTCGCCGCAGACAAAAGCGCCTGCGCCGCGGTTCACGTGCAGATGGAAGGAAAAGTCAGAGCCCAGGATGTGGTTGCCCAGAAGGCCGTACTCCTCCGCCTTCTCAATGGCGGTTTTCAGACGGCTGACGGCCAGCGGATACTCAGCGCGGACATAGATATAGCCCTCGTCGGAGCCGACGGCAAGGCCCGCTATCATCATGCCCTCTATGATGCTGTGGGGGTTGCCCTCCATCACAGACCGATCCATGAACGCACCGGGGTCACCCTCGTCGCCGTTGCAGACGATGTACTTTTTGGAAGACTTCTGTTTTCTTGCGCTTTCCCACTTCTTACCGGCAGGAAATCCACCGCCGCCCCGACCGCGCAGTCCAGACTCGATGATCGTCTGGCAGATATCCGAATCCGACAGTTCATAGAGCGCCTTTTCAAAGGCGGCATAGCCGTCTTTGGCGATATACTCCTCAATGTCCTCCGCGTCGCTTCTGCCGCAGTTTTCCAGCACCACACGGTGCTGCTTTTTGTAGAACGGTATGTCTTCCTGCCGGGGATAGGCCTTACCGTCCAGATGATAAACGAGCCGGTCGATCACCTCACCGCCGAGGACGGTCTTTTCGATGATCTCCTCGCAGTCCTCCGGTTTCACATGAATGTACATGATGCCAAGCGGCTCAATATGAACCAGCGGACCCATTTCGCAAAAGCCGTGGCAGCCGCTCATCTTGACGTGGAGGCTCTTTTCCTCGTCGGTGTCGTGTTTCAGTCCCACATAGACATGCAGGCCCCGTTTTTCGCACTCGGTCTTGATGTTGTCGTAGATTTTCAGGGAACCGCCCGCAATACAGCCCGTGCCTGCGCAAATCAGAACGGAGGTCACATACTGGCTCTGCCTCAGGGCGTTTTTGGCGTTGGCTTGAAAAACGTGGAAGCTGTCTTTTGTCAGTTGCATCATTTCGCAGCCTCCTTTTTCTGGATATCCTTCAACAGTTCCAGCGCGGTTTCGGGCGTCATTTTAGCATGGACTTCGCCGTCGATCATCATGACGGGGGCAAGGCCGCAGGCGCCAAGACAGGCAACTGTTTCCAGTGTAAAAAGGCAGTCCTTTGTGGTCTTGTGCTTTTCATCCAGACCCAGATATGCAAAGATGGAATCATGGATTGGCTGAGATTTTCGGACATGGCAGGCCGTGCCCGTGCAAATTTTAATAATATGCTTCCCCTTTGCCTCCAAAGAAAAGTTTTCATAGAAGGTTGCCACACTGTATACCTTGGCTAAGCTGATATTCAGCTTAGCTGCAATCAGCGTCAGTACTTCCTCACTCAGGTATTTATACTCTGACTGAATCTCCTCATGATCGCGATAAGATTTGAAGGATTGCAGCTGCATTTTAAGCAAAGCTCGTTAACTCGCTCAATATCGCTTATTGACTGCGATGATTTCACCATTGCTCAATATCTCCTAAGCTTTCGATCTATAAATTATTTCGCCATTTTCCCCACCTCATATAACGCCCACACAGATGTTGATTCGCGCAGATATTTGAAATATCAACCGTAAGCGCCGTCCCCGTCCGTAATAGGGACAACTATAAAAAATGAAGAGAAGCAGCAGGATTCGGATGCCCATCAGGCAAAGAAGGGCAATACGTGGCGCTTCGGCCATAAGGCACACATCGGTGTGGACAAGGACAGTGGTCTCGCTTATACTCGCAGGTCAAAAAGAGTCTTCAAAAACAGACCGCTAAACTTAAATAAAAAGTAAGATCTTCTCTGTGCTGCTCACCATAGTAGGTGAGCAGCACAGCTTTTTTATTTCATTGCGGAGAGTTGCCTTTATTTACGATGGCAACTCAAAAACTCTGGAAATCAAATTACGCAGCATAATGCGGGACCATCTGAAAAATAAAGAGATCTTACTTCGCGGCCTTGGCGGCGCGGATGGCCTCGGTGAGCATGGGGGCAACCTTGAAGATGTCGCCGCAGATGCCGTAGTCGGCGATCTCAAAGATGGGGGCGGTGTCGTTCTTGTTCACCGCGATGATGCACTCGGAATCCTGCATACCGGCCTTGTGCTGGATGGCGCCGGAAATACCCAGAGCGATGTACACCTTGGGGTGGACGGTCTTGCCGGTCTGGCCAACCTGATGGTCGGCGGATAGCCACCCGGAGTCGATGGTGGCACGGGAGCCGCCCACGACGCCGCCCAGCTCGGCAGCCAGCTCTTCCGCCAGCTTGATACCGCCGGGGACATCCTTGCTGATGCCGCGGCCAACGGACACGATGAAGTCCGCGCCGATCAGGTCCACCAGCTTCTTCGCGGCCTTGACGACCTCGACCACCTCGGTCTGGACATCGTTCTCGGTCACCGTGAAAGCGGGCTTTACGATCTGGCAGGCATCCGCCTTCGCCTGATCGAAGGGAGCCTTCTTCATCACGCCGGGACGCACCGTCGCCATGGCGGGACGGAAGCGGGGGCAGATGATGGAAGCCATCAGATGGCCGCCGAAAGCCGGACGGGTCATCTTCAGGTCCCGGGACACGTCGTGCTTCTCGCCCAGGACCACGGCGGTGTTGATGCTGTCGATCTTCTCCGGGGCAAGGGTGGACGCCTCGCGCAGGAAGTCCTTGTAGATGGGCATATCCACGTCCAGATGCGTGCAGTCGGCGCAAAGGCCGGTGTGCAGACGGGCGGCGCAGCGGGGGCCCAGGTCCCGGCCGATGTTGCTGGCGCCGAACAGCATGACCTCGGGCTTCAGCTCCTCGATCACCTGGC
>JAEWYA010000025.1 GCA_023395775.1 Bacillota bacterium | reverse complement strand
GAGCTTTGCCAATACCGTTTTTTTGAGCGTCGCAAGACGCTCTGTTTGCTATGCCTTTTTGCTGTCCTTCAATTCATAACATTCTTTCATTTTGGGACTTGACTTCTAATAGTTAGTCTTTCGTTTTTGCAGAGGCCGCCGGAACGGCGCTCTTCGTTTTGTAATCACAGCATAGCAGAGAAAAGAGGACATTGTATGTCCTCTTTTTGGGGTTGTTTAAAATTTTTGGGAGAATTCTTTTTAATTGGAGCTTCCTTTGCAACCGAACAGAGGAGCGGGCAAAAGCCGCCCGCTCCTCTGTTCTATGAATTATTTTTCAACATCCGTTCCGCCTCTCGCCGAAGGGCTTCTCGCATCTCCGGCGGGTCCAGAACCTCAGCTTCTCCGCCAAAGGAGAGAAGATAGCCCAGTCCCCAGTCGCCCCGGGGCCACATGGTACGGACGAGAAAGCTCCCATCCGCCTGACGCTGAATCTCCTCTCGCCGAAAACTGTCATACACCCGGAAAGCCATGACCGGGGAAAAACGGATGGTCAACGCCTGCATGGGGGGAGGCTGGCTGTCGGTCTCGCCGTCCAGCGGCGGCGGCGCGCACCGGGGCGCAAAGTACTCCGCTTCCATGGTCAGGCGCTCCATACGGGACAGGCGGAAGACCCGGAAAGCTCCCCGGGACAGGCAGTAGCCCTGCAAATACCAGTTCGACCCCTTAAAGCAAAGGCGGCAGGGCTCCACCGTACGTCTGCTGGATACGCCATTGGAGGCAAAATAATCAAACGTCACCCTCCGGCGCTCTAAAATTGCGTCCTTCAATTGGGGAAAGATGGCCTTGGCGGCAGGACCTCCGCCCCACGGCGAGAAATCCACGTCGATCCAGTCCGCCGCACTGCGGCGGAACAGGCCGTTCAGGTGGGTCAGAACATCGCTCTCCACGCCGGAGCCGGTGGCTCTGAGGCTTTGCAGCGCGGCCAGAATTTCATCCTGTTCCCTGGCGGAAAGCAAAGTCTTCGACAGCACGAAATCCGGCAGGAGGCAAACGCCGCCGTTTCGGCCCCGGGCGGTATAGATGGGGACGCCGGCGGCGGAGAGCGCGTCCAGGTCCCGGCGCACCGTCCGGGTGGAGACCTCCAGCTTCTCCGCCAGCTGGGGAACCGTCATACCGTCTCTCTCCAAGAGACAGTAAAGAATTTCAAACAGGCGTGTGCTCTGCATGCTTTTCCTCCCCCCGCAAAATCCCTATTGAAAACCGGCCGGAAACCGGCCGGTTTTGTGTCCATGGAAAATTATATTCCAGATTCGGTTTCCCTTTCCCCCGGGGCTTTCAGCCCCGTTCCTTTTTCAGTCTGCGGATATCCCGCCCGAAAAACGGCAAAATCTGATATTCCCCCTCCAGCCGGGAGGCGATCTGCCCGCCGTACCGCCGGGCCAGCTCGTCCGGGGAGAGGTTTGTATTCAAAATCACCGATCTGCGCTCCAGAAGGCGGGTATTGACAATCTCATAGAGGGCGCTCTGGACAAAGGCAGTGGTCATCTCTGTCCCCAGGTCGTCCAGAATCAGCAGGTCGCAGCGGAGAATGCGCTCGATGTCCTCGGCGGCTCCCTCCCCTTCGTCCCGGCCGAACTTTCGATCCTCAAACCGGGCAAAAACGTGGGCCGCGGTATCGTACACCACGGAAAAGCCGTTTTTACTGACCTCTCCCGCGATGGCGGCGGAGAGGAACGTCTTTCCCAGTCCCGGCTTTCCGTACAGCAGCAGATTGCCGCTGCGCTTTCCGAACGCATGGGCATAGTTGGCGCAGACCTCGTACACCGTCTCCATGTTCTCCCGGGGAGAGGCGCCGTAAACGGAATCCGGTATCTGGTCGTACCAATCCAGAGAAAACGTATCGAAGCTCTGCCCCGAAAGATCCAGAGTACGGGACAGCTCCGCTTGCTGTTCCTGGGCATAATACCGCTTCAAGCAGGCGCACACCGTCTCGCCCCGGGTCCCCACGTCATTGCACAAAGGGCAGGCGGGCTTGTACTCCAGATAGTCCGCCGGCAGCTTCAGCTCCGCCAGCAGGCGCGTCCGCTCCTGCTGCAGGCTCAGATTGCTGTCCCGCAGGACCGCCACCGCGGGACGGGGATCCGTTCCCCGGCGCAGGGCGGAGGCAATGATGCGGCTCATGGTGGCGGTCAGCTCCCCGTCGATCTCCCGCAGCCGGGGAACACGGGCATAGGTCTGCTCCTGCTGCTTCCGGAAGGACTCCTCCCGGCGGCGGCGGTCCGCATCGAACCGGGCCATGGCCCGACGCATAATCTTTCCGTCGTAGGACACTCCGCTTCCCCCTTACTCTTTTCCCCGGCGCAGGGCCTGAACATACCGGCGCATCTCGTCCTCTGGCGGACGCTGGTCCCGGCGGGGCGTCTCGCCCTGGGGCCGGGGCCTGTCCCCCACCGCGATCTGTTCCAGGGTATGCAGCCCCGCCTCATGCCACTTTTTCAGGATACCATTTATGTAAGGCCACTTCAGTTCGTGGCACTTTAAAACTGTCTTTTCATAGGCCTCGGCCACCACTTCCGGCGGAAAGCCCCACTCCTGCCACGCGACCAGATACTTTTCCTCCGCCGCCACCGGCAGGCGGTTCCCCATCTGGAGGACCCGCATATAGGCGGGCATGGACTCCTGCCGCATGGCGTACTTTTTCAGGTACTCCGCCGCCGCGGTCTGGGTATCAATGCCCATCCGCGCCCAGGAATACCCCTCTTTTTCGATCTGACGCAGGGTGGGGCGGCGGCCCTCGCCGTATCGCCGCTGGATGCGCTCCGCGCAGTGGCACACCAGAAGATAGATCACGTCGGACGGAAAGCCCAAATAATCATACAACCCCAAAAGCGCCCCAAGGTCCGGCGTGGACATCTTTTTGCCCAGCTTCCGCTCCACCTCGGCGGTGAGGACGCGGAACTGCTCGTCCCGTTCCAGCGCGCCGGCAACGTCCTCCTGACGGTAATCCGGTTTTTCATCGGCGGGCTCGGGGAGCTCCGCCGCAGGGGCGGAAACCAGCTCCATCTGCCGCAATGACGCTTCCGCCTCCTCAATTCGACTGCGTTCCCACCTCAGTTCTCCCGCCAAGGACCGGGGCGGCACCAGCCCCTGGTGCCGCAGAAGCGCCAGATACAAAAGCGCCGCGTCCCCATCCCCTTTTTCCAGCAGGCGGCGCAGAGCCGCGCCGGACACGGTAACGCTCTCGTCACCCAAGGGTCTCAGAATTCCCGCCATCCGGCGCGCCTCCCCTCCGTCTTCCAGGCGTCCGTCATTCACAACGGCGCCGTTTTTTGACTTTTCCCATTGTATACGACTTGGCGGCTCCTGACAAGTCCAAAACTTTGCGTCGATACGGAAAAAAGCTGGAATCCCTTTGATATGTGTGGTATAATCTTTTGTTATAAAAATGGGTTAGTATGCCGCGCTGTGCGGCAGCTTCAAAAGAGGAGGAATCGCAGGATGAAGAACCGTGTCACGATGACGATCTGCGGAGAAGACTACAATTTTGTGGCCGATGAATCCCCGGAATATATGGAGAAAGTGGGGGCCTATGTCAGCAAGAAGATGAATGAGATGCTGACCGGGGCCAAGGTGGGACGGACGGACGCCGCCGTGCTGGCCGCGGCCAATATTGCCGACGAGCTGTTTAAATCCTATGAAGCCGCGGAAAAGCTGCGTGGTCAGATCAAGGGTTATGTGGACGAAGCCAGCCACGCTCAGTCCGAGGTATCCGACCTGAAGCGCGAGGTTTTCCGCCTCCAGCAAAAGCTGGACGCAAAAAACGGCGGGAACAACGGAAACGGGAACCGCCGTTGATGCGTCCGGAACTTCTCTCTCCTGCCGGGTCCCCGGAAGCCCTGCGCGCCGCCGTAGAATGCGGCGCGGACGCGGTGTATCTGGGCTGGGGCAGCTTCAATGCCCGGCAAAGCGCTAAAAACTTTTCCGATGAGGAGTTTGCGCAGGCGCTGACGTACTGCCATGAGCGGGGCGTCAAGGTCTATTTGACGCTGAACACGCTGGTGACCGACCGGGAACTGGACGCGGCGCTTCAGTGTGCCAAGACAGCCTCCGCTCTGGGTGTGGACGCGGTGCTGGTACAGGATCTGGGCCTTTTTGACCTGATGCGCTCCGTGCTGCCTGACCTTCCTCTTCACGCCAGCACGCAGATGAGCCTGTTTACCTCCGGCGGCGCCTGCGAGGCCGCCGCAGACGGGTGTGAGCGGGTGGTGATCGCTCGGGAATGTTCACGGGAGGATACTGCCCGGATCATAAAGAGCTGCCCGGCGGAGATCGAGGTCTTTGTCCACGGGGCGCTTTGCATGTGCTACTCGGGGCAGTGCGCCATGAGCGCACTGATTGGCGGACGGTCGGGGAATCGGGGCCGGTGCGCCCAGCCCTGCCGTCTGCCCTATACGCTGACGGAGCTGCCCGGAATGTGCGGGACCCGTCAGGCGGACCCACCTCCCCTGCGTGGAAAGCCGGGTAAAAACGATTATCCGCTGAGTCTGAAGGACAACTGTCTGGCCGGTGAGCTTGCGGATATGGCCCAGATGGGCGTGGCCTGTCTGAAGCTGGAGGGGCGAATGAAGCGCCCGGAGTATGGGGCGGTGGTCACTGGGATCTATGCCCGGCTTCTCAGGGAGCGCCGGGGCCCCACAGCGGCGGAATCCGCCGCGCTGGAGGCCGCTTTCTCCCGCTCCGGATTTACCGACGGATACTGGCAGGGCATGACCGGCCCCGCT
>JAEWYA010000014.1 GCA_023395775.1 Bacillota bacterium | reverse complement strand
GTCCAAAGGCAGCCGAGGCGACCGCGGAGGCGGTATAGTCCCCCACGCCCGGAAGAGCCAGAAGTCCTTCGTAGGTATCCGGGAATGCTCCGCCAAAATCCTTTACCACAGTCCGCGCCGCACTTTGCAGATTCCGGGCCCGGCTGTAATACCCGAGGCCCTCCCACAGCTTCATGAGCCTTTCCTCCGGAGCGTCTGCCAAGGCTTCCACCGAGGGGAAGGCAGAGAGAAAACGCTGGTAATAGCCCAGCACCGCCGCCACGCGGGTCTGCTGAAGCATAATCTCGGACACCCACACGCGGTAAGGGTCCTTGGTTTTCCGCCAGGGCAGGTCCCTAGCGTTGGCCCGATACCAGGTTAAAAGCGGCGGAACAATTTCCGATAGAGTTGTCAGCGGGGTATAGGGCATGATATAATATACTCCTGATGATATTTTGAAACTTTGTCGCTCCGCCTGCGCTTTTTCAGGGGAAACGGCGGTGGAAAACGGCGCCGAAGGAGTGCTTCCCGTGGACGGTTTTTTCCTTTCCTTTTCCGCGCCCGTCCTCTTCCAGATTGCCTCTCAGTATATCATATTCACCGGCGGCGGGATATCCCTTTTTAGAAATTTTTCAAAAACCTCTTGACCTTTCCCCTTGTGGAGGGTATAGGATGTGTCCAGAAAGCGAGGGAACGGGCTTTGAAGATCAACGAAGTGGAGCAGCTGGTGGGTATCACAAAGAAAAATATCCGCTTTTATGAGGCGGAGGGGCTTCTGAACCCTCAGCGCAACAGCGAAAACGGCTACCGGAACTACGGTGACAGCGATGTGGAGGCATTGCGGCGGATCAAGCTGCTGCGGAAGCTGGGCGTCCCGATCGAGGAGATCCGCCGCCTCCAGAGCGGACGGCTGACGGTGTCGGACGCCATGCGCCGCCATCAGGTGGCCATCGACCGGGACACGGAAAATCTGAGCAAGGCCAGAGCGGTGTGCGGCTTATTGGCGGAAAACGGGACCACGATGGAGGACTTGGATGCCGCGGCGGTGCTGACACGGATGGAGCAAATGGAACAGGAGGGGACCACCTTTATGAATAAACAGAAGGACGATGTGCGCAGGCGTTATGTTGCCCCGATTGTCTGCGCGGTTTTAATGACGGTGCTGATGATCGGCCTCATTTGGCTGATGGTTTGGGGGTTTCAGGAGGATCCGGCAGGTGCGCCGCCCATGCCGCTGCTGGTGCTGTTCGTGGGAATTCCCGCAGTGGTGATCATCGGCGTGGCCATTGCCCTGATCCAGCGGCTGCGGGAGATCGGGAAGCGGGAGGAAGACGATGCAAGGCGGTTTTGAGTTTCAGTCCCGGCAGCGTGAGCGCCGGCGAAAAGCCAACGCAAGCGCATGTATTGCAGTGTTCTGGGAAGCCGCCATGGCCGCCCTGCTACTGTGGGTCCGGGCGCGGTACTTTCCGACGGACGGCGTGATGCACCTGATTTTATTGATTCTGGCCGTGATCGACGCGGCTTTGATGATTCCAATTTTGATCGTGAGAAATCAAAGAATAAAGGAAATTGCAGGAGGAGAAGAAGATGAAGCTGGTCAGTATTGAAACGATTCCGGGGCAGGAATTCGAAGCGATGGATGTGGTAAAGGGTACCGTGGTCTACAGCAGGAACTTCGGCCACGACTTTATGGCCGGGATGAAGACGCTGGTGGGCGGTGAGATCACGGGCTATACGGAGATGCTGAACGAGGCACGCGCCATCGCCACGAAACGCATGGCGGACGCGGCGGAGGAGCTTGGCGCCGACGCGGTGGTGGGGCTG
This sequence comes from Bacillota bacterium, assembly GCA_023395775.1. Lineage (GTDB taxonomy): Bacteria > Bacillota > Clostridia > Oscillospirales > Oscillospiraceae > Oscillibacter. The sequence goes on along the minus strand of JAEWYA010000014.1, from coordinate 4,533 downwards.
CGGTACGCGTCCTCCTCCGTGATGCAGGGAGCCGCCGAGGTGGTGGCCTACGGCACGGCGGTAAAATTCAAATAATGCGCGTCACATTTTTGGCCCACAGCGGCTTCCTGGTGGAAGTGGATTCCGTCTGCCTGCTGCTGGACTGGTGGAAAGGGGAACTTCCGGAGCTGCCGAATAAGCCCCTGTTCTGCTTTGCCAGCCACCGGCACCCCGACCATTTTAATCCCCAAATTTTTTCCCTGGATGACAAAGCGAGAGAGCTCCGCTTTCTTCTCGGAAAGGATATCAGGCTGTCCGCGCACAACCGGAAGAAATGGAACCTTTCCGATGAAACGGCGGAGAAGTGCGCCGTTTTGAGCGGGAACGAGAAGATTGACCTGCCCCACGGCGTCACGGTGGAGACCTTGCCCTCCACCGACGAGGGAGTGGCGTTTCTGATGACCTGCGAAGGGAAGACGATTTACCACGCCGGAGACTTGAACTGGTGGCACTGGGAGGGAGAGGACAATGCCTGGAACCGGAATATGGAGGCGGATTTCAAGCGATTTATGGAACCGCTCCGCGGCCGGAGGATTGATCTGGCATTTGCCCCGCTGGACCCCCGGCTGGAGGGAGCGGCCGACTGGGGAATCCGCTATCTTCTGGAGCTTGCCAAGGTGGAAAAGCTTATCCCCATGCACCAGTGGGAGGACTACCGTCCCACTGAGGCATTTTTGAGGAACTGCCCTCAGTGGGAGAAAACGGTGCTGCCGGTGGAACGGCTTGGGCAGCAGTGGGACCTGTGATTTCCGCCGCAGAAAAACTTTGGACTACTGAAAAAAGCGCGCGCCTCTGCGGTCCTGTGGGACCACGGGGCGCGCGCTTCGCTGTTTACAGGGTTTCGACTGCCCAGAGGGGCAGATTCAGGAGTCCCGGCTCCCGGCGATAGTTCGCAAGCGATGTCCGGATCGACTGCTTGGGCTGAAACCTCTCACGGAAGACCTTCAGCTTTTTGGATTGGAGGTTCTGCTCCGCAGTCACTTCCACAGGAATGGCATCCATGCAGTTATCCACCAGAAATTCCACCTCCGCCGTGCCGCGCGGGGCAACCCAGTAGCAGATCACCATCTGGTTCAGAGAATCCAACTGCTGCAGGACATACTGTTCCGTCAGGGCTCCGTGGTATGCCAGAAACACCGCGTTATCGTCCAGAAGCATACTCTGGCGCAGGCCCATCAGGCAGCTCAGGAGTCCCACGTCCGGCAAAAACAGCTTGAACGCCCGGGCGTCCTCGCTGGCTTCCAACGGAGATTCCGGAACCGCGGCCCGATGAATGTCCCGGACAAGTCCGTTGCCTGTCAGCCAGGCCAGAGCGGGTTCAAACTCGCGCGCGCGCGCGCCCTCCTTCATCAGCCCAAAAACGAATTTTCGGTTTTCGCGGTTTAACTGCTGGGGAATACTGTTCCAGAGCATGCGGATACGGGGCAGAGTCTCGCTGGGCGCGTATTTTGAAAAACCCTGCTCGTAGATGGCCAGAATGCGGTGCTGGGCCTCCCGGGCAGCGGAAAAGTCCCGATCTGCCGCAAACGCCTTCACCGCCTCCGGCATACCGCCAACAAAGAAGTAGTATTTCAAAAATCGGATATAGTCCTGCCGATAGTTAGGCGTCAGGTCGTAGCGGTGTTCCCGCAGCAGCGTGACGTACTCATCCTTGCCGATGGCGGAAAGAAACTCAAAAAAGGACATCGGGTGCAGATCGAAAACCTCTACCCATTCCGCCGGAAAGGCTGCGCCTTCCCGCAGCGCCACATCAAGTCCGCTGCTGCCGCAGAGAATATGAAACTGGGGCGCGTCCTTACTGAAGAGCTTCAGACAAGCAAGCGCCTGTGGAACGAACTGAATCTCGTCAAAGATCAGCAGAGTGACCGCCGGATCGATCTTATGTCCGGCATACAGTTCTAACCCCATCACGATCCGCTCCACCGAGGGAGTCCCGGAAAAAAGGCTGAACATCTGCTCGTTGTTCACAAAATTGACATAGACGGAGCTCGCATATTCCTTTTTGCCGAATTCCCGCATCAGCCAGGTTTTTCCCACCCTGAGCGGTCCCCGCAGAATCAGAGGACGGCGGGCGTTTCGCGCTTTCCATTTTTTCAGATGCTCGTACGCAGAGCGAACCATTCGGGTCACTTCCTTTTGTTCAACTGATTTGGGCGCGGTGTTCGGCCGTGAGAACGTACGCTGCGCCCCATCACAGACCGCGCCCGCTCCGGCCTCGAGAGAAGCCGAAACGGGCATGGTCTGGAAAATATGCCATATTTATTATAGCATGCCTATCCAAAAAGTCAAATGACTTTTTGGATTTTTGCCACATAAATTGCACAAAGACTGGGGGGGTGTGACACGGATCTTTATGGAAACTAAATAAAAAACCATAAAATATGAATAAAATTCTTTACCTATGCAGTGCGTTGAATTTTGCACTATGCACAAATTCGTATCAGGTACTTACACAGACCGTCTTAAGGCATAAAAACGGATTGGAAAGATCTGATCTTTCCAATCCGCGCAACCTGTCGGAAAAGTTTTCGTTTTCCGGCAGATTTTCTGATGCCGTTGCTTCTCCGGTTTCAAGGCACCGCTCCTCTTGCCGCAAAAGCTGTTTTAACTTCTTCTCCGCGTTCACTTTACCGCCAGAAGCTTCAGAGCGTCCCGCTCCTCGATGAGGTTCGCATACAGCTCCGACAGGTGGGCGTTTCCAGGCTGTCCGTGGCGCAGGGGTTCTACCAACCCGCCGCATAGTTGATACAGCCGAGTCAGACCAAGATTACCGGCGACACCTTTCAGTGAATGAGCAGCCTCGAACGCGGCGGCATAGTCCTCTGAATCCAGCGCGGCGCTCAGCACGGCAAAAAGTGGATCATCCATAAAGTAACCAAAACAAGTGGCGTAAAGCTCCTCGTCGTTCACCAACCGGTTCATGGCCCCGTCCATATCCGCGCCCGCGGCGCGGAGCCTGTCAGTCAGCTCGCTCATGAGAACGCCGCCTTACTCAGTAACAATCAGGGCAATCAGCTCCACCGGCGCATCACTGCGATTCTCCAAGCTGTGGGACTGACCGTAGCCGGTCTCGGTGACATCCCCGGCGTGGAGGACCACCTCCGTGCCGTTGTCATTAAATACGGCCTCACCGCTGAGAATGTAGTAAAACTCCGTCTCGTGCTCATGGGCGTGATACCCGATGGAGCAGCTGGGGTCCAGTGTGATGTGATTAAACAGCCGGGCGCTGTGGTACATCTGCTCCGGCTTTGCCAGCATCTTCACATGTACAAGGCCCTTTCCTCCGGCCACCTGTTTTTCCCCGCGGGGGCAATTCGCAGAAACCTGATACATTCTGAATATCCTCCTGTACTATAAACTGCCGGCTTGCGTCCGGCGATATCCGGTGATACAATCAACTTATAAAAATGTTCGTGAACCTATCTTTGTTATTATTATATCAAGACTGCGCAGGAATGTCTACCCTTGCAGAAAAAATGTGACCATCATGCGCTGGAAAGGGGCTGTCATGAGAAAAATTGCATTTGTACTGGCAGCACTTTTGCTGCTTTCCGGTCTGTCCGCCTGCGGTCAGGAAACCGTGCCGACGTCCTCCTCGTCCACGCCTTCCTCCGAACCGTTGAAACTGGAGACCCTGCGGCTGGAACTGACGCGTAAGGAAGATTTCTCAGTTTCGGCGCTGATGTATGCGGTGCAGGCGCTGTCGGATGCGCTGAAATCCGCTCTGGCGGACCAGGGCGTGGAGGTTGAGAAGGTGGAGGTCACTGTGGGTGCGTCCCCTGCGGCCACGGCGCAGGCACTGGACGAGGGGGGGATAGATCTGGCAGTGCTGCCCGGCAAGTCTTTTGCCGAGTTGGGGGGGAACGCCGTTCCGCTCCTGACGACATACGCGCGGACCGCCCTGCCCGACAGCGGGGACACGGCAGACTGGCTGGGTGTGGAGACAAGCTGGAGCGATAAGGCCGCCGGCGGACAGCGGATGTTGATTCTGGCGGGGCCGTCGGACTACGGCCGCCAGCTGGCGACCCGGGCCGCGTCGGGGGCCGCCCTCACATGGGACGAACTGGACCGGGCCGCATGGCTTGTTGAGCCGGACGAAAAGGATATGGTCTCCGTGTGGCTTGCGGACAACTATGAGGGCAACACCCTCTCCGATCTCAGCAACCTGTCTTACAGCAGTTTTACAAACGACAGCGGATATTCGCTGCTACCCTCGTTGGCGGACGGCAGCGCGGATGTGGCTGTGATTCAGGCCGATAAGCGGATCGACTACGGGGATGCATGGCAGACCGAACTGAATCGTCCCACCGGTATTTTTGAAGAGACTACTGTTATCGGCGTTACGGAAAAATATTACGAAACGATTCTGGCGGCCCGTCCGGGCGACGAAATTCTGGATGGGGAGCGGTTCCGCTCCGCGCTGGCGGAAGCGCTGACTGAGGTTTGCCGCGTTCAGGGTGACATTACCCCCGCGCTGGGCGGTGTCTTTTCGGT
>JAEWYA010000006.1 GCA_023395775.1 Bacillota bacterium | reverse complement strand
GGCCCGCGCCGATCTTACCCTTGAAGATTCTGGAGGGATCGGAAGATGAGCCCATGGAACCTGCATGGCGGTGAACAGGGCCGCCGCCGTGGGTGGTGGGGGTACGCTGGGCGCCCCAGCGCTTGATGACGCCCGCAAAGCCGTGGCCCTTGCTGGTGCCGGTCACATCCACGAAGTCGCCTGTCTGAAACACGTCGGCCTTTACAAGGTCACCCACGTTCAGCTCGGCGCCGTTTTCCAGGTTGAACTCCCGCAGGTGCTTCTTGGGGCTCACGCCCGCCTTGGTCAGATGGCCCATCTCAGGCTTGGTGAGCTTGCGCTCGGCCACGTCCTCATAGCCCAACTGGACAGTCTCATAGCCATCTCTCTCCGTGGTCTTTTTCATGGTGACCACGCAGGGACCGGCCTCGATCACGGTGACGGGAATTACGTGACCGTTCTCATCAAAGATCTGGCTCATGCCGACCTTTTTGCCGATGATTGCTTTCATATATGTTCCTCCTTAAAGGTTATTGGTCGACTTAGATACGGCTCATGCCGCATTGCTCTGCCGACGTGACCCGTCCGCCCCGCAAGTTGGCGGACATTGGGTGAGCAACGAAATTAAATTGGAAGAGACGCCTTACAGCTTGATCTCAATCTCAACGCCCGCGGGCAGCTCCAGGGCCATCAGCGCTTCCACCGTCTTGGGAGTGGAGTGGGTGATGTCGATGAGGCGCTTGTGGGTGCGGCGCTCAAACTGCTCGCGGCTGTCCTTGTACTTATGGACGGCGCGCAGAATGGTGACGATCTCTTTCCGAGTGGGCAGAGGAATGGGGCCGGAAACCTCGGCGCCGGTGCGCTTGGCGGTCTCGACGATCTTCTCTGCGCTCTGGTCGATGACCTGATGGTCATAGGCCTTCAGACGAATGCGGATCATTTGCTTTTGTGCCATAACTGTTTCCTCCTGAATTTCGTACATAGTTTTTTGTGTGACATTCCGAAAACTGTGTACGGCGGGAAGTTTTTCTGTACGCTTATCCGTGCGTATCATTCTGACTCATGAAAAATACCGGCGCAATACGGCCGGTATCCAGACATGGCGCAGCGATCTACGCAACGTGCAGATTCCTTCTCAGCCGCCCGATCATCGGACATACTCCCCGGAAGTTACCGAAGCGAACCTCGCAATCTCCCGGTTCATCGCAGTTGCGCGTTTTCAGACATAGTTCGCCTCATGCGCGCTTATCTATATTACAAAATATCTGGCCCAATGTCAAGGGGAATTTTCGATAATTTCTTTTTAATTTTCGTTTTTTTACGGATTGATCCGCCCGGGGTCTCAGCCCATGGGTATTATAATAAATGTATACCCCATTTCTCTTTCAGCATACCTGCATCCAGTTCCGTTCAGTTTTTCAGTTTTTTACGTCGCTTTCGAAAACTTTTTATGAAATATTACGTGTTGTTTTCCTTGTAACGTCCAAAGGGATATAGTACAATAAATTCATCATGAATTGAAGTGGGCCACCCCGCCCGCAGAGTGAAAGGAACATATTTGCATGGACACCATCTATGTTACTGGGCACCGCAATCCCGACACGGATTCGATTGTCTCCGCCATGGCCTATGCCGCCCTGCGTAATTCTCTGGGCGACCGGGAATACACAGCGGCGTGTCTCGGTCGGGTCAACGATGAGACGCAGGCCGTTTTGGACCGCTTCCACTTTGCTCCCCCCATGCTGCTCAAGAACGTGCGGACCCAGGTGTGCGATTTGAAATACGACACCCCTCCCCTGCTGAACTCCGGCGTCACCATCAGCCGGGCGTGGCATGTTATTCATCAGGACACCAATATCTCCGCCATCCCCGTCACCAACGAGGACGGAACGCTGTTCGGAATGCTCTCCGCCGGAGACATCGCGGCCTATGATATGTCTTCCGTCCGCAATCCCCAGATCAGCAACATTCCGCTGTACAACCTCCTGTCCGTCATCGAGGGAAAGGTCCTCAACAAAGCCGGCGAGCAGGTTGACAGTGTCTCCGGCGAAGTGACCATCGCTCTGCCCGCCTCCTGCAAGAATCTGCTGTTCGACAACAAAGACAGCATTGTCATCTGCGGCGATCAGCCGGATATGATCCGCTACGCGCTGGAGCTGGGCGTCCAGTGTCTGATTGTCTGCCAGTCGGAGGTCAGCGATGAGCTGCGGGCGCTGAAAACGGAAACCTGCCTCATCGCCACGCCCTTTGACGCCTATCGCACGGTTCGCCTGATCTGCCACTCCCTGCCGGTCAGCCGCATCTGCAAAACGGCCGATTTGGTTTCCTTCCACCTGGAGGATTATATCGACGACGTGCGGGAGACGGTTCTGAAGAGCCGTTTCCGCTGCTATCCCATTTTAGATGAAAATGAACAGGTGGTGGGCACTCTGTCCCGCTTTCACCTGCTGCGTCCAACGCGCAAACGGTTGGTTCTGGTGGATCACAACGAGATGTCTCAGGCCGTTCGGGGGCTAGAGCAGGCGGACATTCTGGAGATCATCGACCACCACCGTCTGGCGGACATCCAGACCGGCAATCCCATCTACGTTCGCAACGAGCCGGTGGGCAGCACCACCACAATCGTGGCCGGCATGTATCAGGACCGGGGCCTGATGCCCTCGGAGAAGATGGCGGGGATGATGGCCGCGGCGATCCTGTCCGACACCGTCATGTTCAAATCCCCCACCTGCACCCAGCGGGACATTGACATGGCAAACCGCATGGCCCGCATTGCCAAGATCTCCCTCGACGAACTGGGACACATGATCTTCTCCGTCTCCAACGGTGAAAACCACTCGGCGGAGGAGCTGCTGATGACGGATTTCAAGGAATTCCATATTGCCGGACACGATCTGGGTATCTCTCAAATCACCTGCACGGACTCTCAACACATGCTGGCCCGAAAAGACGAACTGGTTCAGGCCCTGCACCAGCTGCGTACCGACAAGCACTACGACCTGGCAGCCCTGATGCTGACCGATGTGCTGCAGGAGGGCAGCCGCCTGTTTTTCGCCGGCGACGAGCAGACCATCCAGCAGGCGTTCAACTGCAAAACGGAGAATGGCAGCACGTTTCTCCCCCATGTCATGTCTCGGAAAAAGCAGGTCATTCCGGCTCTTTCCGCTCTATGGGGTTGATTCCTCCGGAGCTCCGCTCCGCGGCGTGGACGCCGCACGGCGGTGGAGATCCTGCGGTCCCACAGATCCTAAAGCTCATTTTTCCGCGGGAATAGATATAAAAAATACGCCGCCGTATGGCGGTGTATTTTTATATCAACGCATGCGGCCATGAAACACTTTTCTTCACTGTCCTACGATCCACAAGTTACTGTAAATCGTCAAGGGTGTAGAATTCAAATCTCAAACGTGATATAATTTATTTCCCATTCTCATGGCCGTGCCGTGCCGATGGTTTATTATCAAAATTGTGAGGTCTCGTTATGAATCAAAAGGAATTGAATGAAATCCGCCGCCGTATGGCTCCCAATAAAAGTAACATCAGCAAAATCTACGGCTGCTACGTCAATAGCAAAAAAGAGATCCTTTCATACCTGGAAGAATCTCTTGGAATCATGCCCGAACTTGAAACGGAAAAGTATATGATTTTTCTAAAAAAGTCTCTGTCCGGGAGTCTTGGAAAAAACCTGATCGATATCGTTTTTTCCACTCAGCAGGTATTCGACAGTGATGAGCACCGTCTGCTTACAAGCCTGACAAGCTCGGCTCTCAAAGATACCGCAGCCAGAGAACAGTTTTATCAAAAAGTAATACAGTCGCTGGATATGGAGGACAGCAATTATTTGATTCTCCTTGCCAGCGACGCCTATGACGTGCCGTATCGCGGGAAAGATGATGAGATTCAGGCTGATGCTTCCGACACCGTTTTCAAATACATCATTTGCGCCGTTTGTCCTGTCAGGGACGGTAAACCGGAGCTCGGATACTTTTCTGGCGAAAACGAGTTCCACGGCTATGCGACCAACCAGATTGTCGCGCCGCCCGAACTTGGATTTATGTTTCCGACATTTGACGACCGCACGGCAAATATTTACAATGCGCTTTTCTATTCCAAGAATACGGCACAGATTCATCACGAATTCATTGACGCTGTTTTTCATACGAAAGCGCCCATGTCTGCTGACGAACAAAAAGAAACGTTTCAGAGTGTGCTCGCTGAATCCCTGGAGGATGGCTGCAGCTATGATGTGATGCAGGCCGTGCATGAGCAGATTCGTGAGCGCATTGAACAGCACAAGGAGAATAAGAACTCGGATTGCCTGGATATCACAGTCCGTGAGGTTGGGGAGATTTTGCATAGCAACGGAATACCGGAGGAGCAGATTCAGGTATTTCAGGAAAAATGCGGAGAGGAATTCGGCGACGGAGCCGTGCTCAACCCGCGCAACATTATTGACAGCAGCAAATTTGAACTCGTCACACCACAGGTCAAAATCTCTGTTGATCCGGAGTACAGTTATATGGTGGAAACAAAAGTGATCGACGGTAAAAAATACATACTCATTCCAGCCGACGAGGGTGTCGAAGTCAATGGCATTGATGTAAAAATAGCAAAGGACTAAAGAAGGCCGGCCTGTCTTAGGCACGCTGATAATACCACCCCAGATTACAGGTTGACACTTACGATAAAGAATAAAGAAGGTTACATAGACAATTGGAAGTATGCACTCAAAAGGCCAAAAAGGCGCTGCATGATTTGTTCAGAGATCCTGTCCTATTCGCAGCTATGGCCGCCGCAGTTATCTCAGCGCTATTTGTACCGCCTTCAAAGGAGTATTTCGGATACTTGGATTTGCGGGTCCTCTGCCTGCTGCTGTCCCTGATGCTGGTTGTAGCCGGATTGAAAAAAGTCGGTGTATTTGGTATTGCAATGGAGCACCTGCTAGAACTGGTACATAGCACTCGTACTCTGGCTGTTGTTTTGGTAGGAATCTGCTTTTTCAGCAGTATGCTGATTACAAACGATGTTGCGCTAATTACATTTGTGCCGCTTGGGATCATGATGCTGACGCGCGCGCAAAAGCAGAAACTGCTGATCCCGATCATCGTTTTACAGACGGTCGCCGCAAACCTCGGCAGCATGCTGACACCGCTTGGAAACCCTCAGAATCTATATTTATACTCTCTTTCCAATATGACGACTTGGCAATTTCTAAGAGTTATGGCCGGGCCTTCGGCAATATCCCTTCTGATGCTTGCAGCTATGATTCTGTTAATCAAGCCGGAACCGGTTGAAGCATTGACGGATACCTCAGCGGAAACTGAAGGTCTTAAAAAAGCACTTCCATGGATCATTCTGTTTATCGTATGCCTGCTTGCGGTTTTGCGCATCATTCCATATAGCCTTGCACTTGTATCCGTAATTGCTGGAGTGACAATTTTTGATCGGACAATCCTGTTTCGCGCGGATTACAGCTTGCTTCTTACTTTTGCATTCTTATTTGTATTTATCGGCAACATGAAAAATTTACCCGCAGTCAGCACCGGGCTGTCTGCGTTCGTCGATGGGCGAGAGCTTTCTATTGGTATTTTGCTAAGTCAGGTAATCAGCAACGTACCGGCCGCAATGCTCTTATCAAACTTCACTTCAAATTACTCCGCATTGCTGATTGGAGTAAATATGGGTGGACTTGGTACACTAATTGCCTCTATGGCCAGCTTAATCTCATACAAACTATATGCTTCAATGCCCGATGCTCAAGCGGGTAAATATCTGGTCGTATTTACAGTAATTAACTTTCTGTTTCTCGGGATTTTATGGGGAGCTACGGTATTGTATACAGCAATCATATAAGGATGTTTTGACAGCCTGTTGAGCTTCGCAGTTTGACTGAGAAAACATCTCTCAGATAAGAAACGGATTATAAGCATCATGGAAGCAGCTTCGCTCTTTGCATTTCGCAGTTTGTTTATAGCAAATAGGGGCATATTATATATCCAGTCCATCGTAATTGCTCGGTTGACTCCTCTGCCCACATTGTGAGCAATATTTTGAAAGGCGGAAATCTCATTGGAGCTTAAAAGCAGAAACGAAATCAAGGAAATATTCAAATGGGATTTGAGCCCGATCTTTAAAAGCATAGAGGATTGGGAAAAAGCCTATGCGGAGGCAAAGAAGGCCGCCGATGAGGCGGGAGGCGTGGCCGGCACCTTGGGCCAATCGGCCGAGAGCTTGAAAGCGGGACTCGATCAGATTTTTTCAGCTTTGCAGAAGGTGGAGCTTGTCTATTCCTATGCTTCGCTCCAAAAAAGCGGGGACAACGGCAACAGCAAGTATCAGGAAATGTCCGCAAAGGCCATGAACCTTTTCGTGGCGCTCGATACCTCCATCGCTTTTGTTGACCCTGAAATTCTGGCCGTTCCTGAGGAGAAGCTGAAGGAGTACCTTGCAAGCGATGCGCTCAAGGGTTATCGCCATATGATTGAGGACATTGACCGTGCAAGAGCCCACACCCTGGACGAAAAAGGCGAAAAGCTGCTGGCAAAGCTGGGCGATGTGGCACAGACCCCCGATAACTGCTTTACCATGCTTGAAAGCGTTGATATGCAGTTCCCGAAGATCAAGGACGAACATGGAGCTGAGCAGCAGCTGACCCACGGCAACTTTTCCGTTTTCCGTGAAAGCGGCTCCGCAGACGTCCGCCGCGAGTCCTTTGAAAAGTATTTCGGCGAGTTTAAGAAATATATCAATACTTGGGCGGCCATGTACGCGGGCAGCGTAAAGATGGACTGCTACTATGCCGACGTCCGCGGATTCGACAGCGCCTGCCAGCGTTCTCTGTTCTCGGGCAACGTGCCTGTTTCCGTGTATGACAGCCTTGTTGAATCCGTCCATGGTGGTCTTCCCACCATGGAACGCTACCTGAAACTTCGCAAAAAGCTGCTTGGCCTTGACGAGTTGAATATGTATGACCTTTCCTGTCCGATCGTCAATGATATCAAGTGGGAAATGAGCCTTGAAGAATCCGAGGAGCTTGTAAAAAAGGCCGCCGCGCCCCTCGGCGAGGACTATTTAAAGCTGCTTGACCGCGCCTTTCAGGAGCGCTGGATGGATATTTACGAGAACAAGGGCAAAACAACGGGGGCCTTCTCCAGCGGCGTTTACGGCGTTCATCCCTATATTCTGCTTAACTTCTCAAACCGTCTGGACGATGCATTCACAATGGCGCATGAACTTGGCCATTCGATGCACTCCTTCCTGTCCGACGCAAATCAGGACTTTGCAAACCACGACTACCGCATCATGGTCGCCGAGGTTGCCTCCACCGTAAATGAAGTTCTTCTGACAAAGTATCTGCTGACAAGCGAACACGACAAGAAGCGCCGCGCCTATGTCCTGAATCACTTTCTGGAAGGCTTCCGCACCACCGTATTCCGCCAGACGCTGTTCGCGGAATTTGAGCGCGAGGCGCACGATCTATATCAGCGCGGGAACGCGCTGACCGCCGAAAGCCTTTCAAAGGTGTACCGCAGGCTGAACGAAAAATACTACGTTGGCGTAAAGATCAACGATTTGCAGGATTACGAGTGGGCGCGCATCCCTCATTTCTATAACGCGTTCTATGTCTACCAGTACGCAACGGGCTTCTGCTCCGCAGTTGCCATTGCGGACAATATTCTGAAGACAGGAGACGCAAGTAATTATCTGAAATTCCTCACCACCGGCGGAAGTATGTACCCGCTGGACGAGCTTAAAATCGCCGGCGTTGATTTGACGAAACCCGATACCGTTGCAAATGCCCTCAGGATCTTCGAGGAAACCCTGGACGAATTTGAGAAACTGATGTGCGAATAACTTATTGCCGTGATGATCAGTCAGTAGCCGCATTGGACACAGAGGATTGAGAGCATTTAAATTTTATCGGGTAAGAGGAAGAACCCGGTGCAGCCAAGCCACACCGGGTTCATAAGTTTTACTTTTTTATGGCGCCGACCTCATATGAGGCCGGCGCTTTTTTTGAAGCTGCTCACCGGGGCGCCATCAGATGATGGAGCGCGGCGTCCAGCCCGTCCATGGTCAGGGGGAACATGGGGATCTCTTTGCGGATCAGCCGGATGGTATGGCTTCCCCAGGCATACTCCCATTGCTCCTGCGGAATGGGGTTCAGCCAGGCCGTATGAACCGACTTCGCCGCAAAGCGCCGCAGCCATGTCAGCCCGGGGTCGTCGTTAACCCGGTAATAGTCCAGACATCCGCCCCGGCTCAAAAGCTCGCTGGGAGCCATGGCCCCGTCACCCACAAACAAAATCTTCCAGGAAGATTTCAGTCCCTGAAGAACACTTTTCGTATCCGCACTCTCCTGATACCAGCACTCTGGGGTGGTAAACAGGTTATCGTAGACGCAGTTGTGAAAATAGAAGGTCTTCAGTTCCTTGAAATGGCTGGACTCATGGACCGCGTGAAACAGCCGTGAGCACAGGTGGGAATAAGACCACATAGACCCTCCGGAATCAAACAGCACCAGCAATCGCACATCGCTTTTGCGGGGCCTGTCGAATTCCAGTCTCAAAAAGCCGCCGTTGTCACAGGTGGCCTGAATCGTCTCGTCCAGCTGTAACTCGTCCTTTGGTCCGTCGCCCTTCACCGTCAGGTTCCGAAGCCTGCGAAACGCCATTTGAAACTGCCGCAGCTCCAATGCGGAGTCCTGTCGGAAATCCCGGTAGTCCCGCTCCGCCGCCACCTGAACGGCACTTTTCTGCCGTCCGGGTCCTCCGATTCGAATACCGGCAGGGTTATAGCCGCCGTGTCCAAACGGTGACGTGCCTCCGGTGCCCACCCATTTACCGCCGCCGTCGTGGCGCTCCGTCTGTTCGGCAAGGCGCTCCGCCAGCAGTTTTTTCAGTTCCTCCAGATTAAGACCTCCACCGAATCGGGCATCCACCTCAGCCTTGTCAAACTCCCGCCGCTGAATGGCCTCGGCAAGCCAGTCCAAAAACTCCGCAGGCAGCTCTTGGACGGACTCTACGTCGCGGAAATACTCCGCAAAAGCCAGATCAAAACGGTCAAAATCCGCCTCACTTTTGGCGAGGACACAGCGGGCCAGATCATAAAAATCTGTCAATTGGGAGCCGTGGAGTCCCAGCTTTAACGCTTCCATCAAGGTCAGCCACTCATTCAGGGACACGTCCAGGCCGTATCGGCGCAGCGCGTAAAAAAATCCCGTGAACATCCGCTCACCGCCGCCGCTGCGCGGCGTCCAAATCCTCCGTCTTTTTCAGCAGGACGCCGGCAAAGGGCAGCGTGTCCCGCAGCAGCTTCGGATCTACCCCGCCAATGCTGAGTGCCTGCACCCAGTCCAGCAGCTCGCTGGTGGAGGGCTTTTTCTGCAAATCCCGGTCCCGCAGACGGTAAAACTGTTCCAAAGCCTGATCCAGCAGGAGCTTATCCAGCTCCGGGTAATGGGCCCGGACAATCTGCTCCATCATGGGTGCGTCCGGGAAAGCAATATAGTGGAAAATGCAGCGGCGCAAAAACGCGTCCGGCAGCTCCTTTTCCGCGTTGGAGGTGATGATGACGAAGGGGCGGTGCTTCGCCCGGACGGTCTCCTTTGTCTCTGGAATGTAGAACTCCATCCGGTCCAGTTCCCACAGGAGATCGTTGGGAAATTCCAGATCAGCCTTGTCAATTTCGTCGATCAGCAAAACCACCTGTTCTTCGGACTGAAACGCCTCGCCCATCTTTCCAAGCTTGATATATTTTTTTATATCGTTGACGCCGGACTCGCCGAACTGACTGTCGTACAGCCGGGCCACGGTGTCATAGACATACAGTCCGTCCTGAGCCTTGGTAGTAGATTTGATATTCCAGACAATCAGCTTAAGATTCAGCGACTCAGCCGCCGCCTGGGCCAGCATGGTCTTGCCGGTACCGGGTTCGCCCTTGATGAGCAGGGGCTTCTGAAGCGCCCGGGCGATGTCCGCCACCCGCAGCAGCTCCGGCGAGGCAATATAGTCCTTCGTGCTCTTCAGTTCTTTCATAGTACCTCCATGGTTAAGATTCCGTAAGATTGCCAAAAAGGGCCGCTGCAACCCCATTGCAGCAGCCCTTTTCTTGGGTCTTTTATTAGCTCGCCGGTCTCCCCGGCTCAGTACGCTTCGCTAGTATCCCGTCTCTTTCCGAGACAAACCAGCGAAGCGTTTGTCGAGGAAAGAGGAGGGATCGCCCGTAAGGAAAAGCGGCCTCGCTCCGCAGGGACGCGTTCCGCAAGGGCGCATCCCGACGCTGCCTTAGCCGAAGAGCTTCAGCAGGCAGCCGGCGGCCACCGCGGAGCCAATTACGCCGGCCACGTTGGGGCCCATGGCGTGCATCAGCAGGAAGTTGGAGGGGTTGTACTTCTGGCCAACCACCTGGGAAACGCGGGCAGCCATGGGAACGGCGGACACGCCGGCGGAGCCGATCAGCGGATTGATCTTGCCGCCGGAGAGGACGCACATCAGCTTGCCGAACAGCACGCCGCAGGCGGTGGCGAAGCAAAATGCGGTCAGGCCGAGGAAAATGATCTTAATGGTATCCCAGCTGAGGAACCGGTCGTACACGGCGGTAGCGCCCACGGAGATACCCAGGAAGGTAGTGACAATATTCATCAGGGCGTTCTGGGCGGTGTCGCTGAGACGCTCCGTCACTCCGCACTCGCGGAACAGGTTGCCCAGCATCAGGCAGCCCAGCAGGGGCGCCACAGAGGGCAGCACCAGCACTGTGACGATTGTGACCATGATCGGGAAGATGATCTTTTCAGCCTTGGAAACGGGGCGCATGGTGTCCATCTTGATCTTCCGCTCTTTTTCCGTGGTCAGCAGCTTCATGATGGGCGGCTGAATAAGCGGGATCAGGGCCATATAGGAATAGGCCGCGATGGCAATGGGACCCAGATACTCCGGAGCCAGGATCTTGGTCAGCCAGATGGCGGTGGGGCCGTCCGCACCACCGATAATACCGATGGAGGCGGCCACCTTCGGGGGGAAGCCCATGGCGGTTGCCAGCAGCAGAGCTGCAAAGATGCCCCCCTGCGCCGCGGCGCCCATGAACAGGGACGAGGGGCGGGCGATCATGGGACCGAAGTCCGTCATCGCGCCGACGCCAAGGAAGATCAGTGAGGGATAGAGGCCGGTCTTGACGCCAATGTACAGGATGTCAAGCAGGCCGCCGTCGTGCAGCACGTCCCCATAATTCACGCTTGTGCCCCAGAATTCGGGATGGTAGATCTCGGCTCCGGGCAGGTTCGTCAGCAGCATACCGAAAGCAATACCCACCAGCAGCAGAGGCTCAAACTGTTTTACAATGCCAAGATACAGCAGCACACAGGCCAGTACGATCATGATGGCCTGACGAATATCCGTCATCATGGCAAAGCCGGACGTGCCGGCGATGCCGCTGACGGTTCCTGTAATTAAATCCATTCGGAAATCTCCTTTTCGATCAGCCGAGCTGAATCAGCTGTGCACCGGCCTCGAACTGAGCGCCAACTGTGATGAATACGCCGGTGACGGTGCCCGCGCCGGGAGCCATGATCTCGTTTTCCATCTTCATAGCCTCAAAAGTCATCAGCACCTGACCCGCCTTAACCGCGTCACCCTCCTTGACAGCAACGCTCATCACCTTGCCCGCCATAGGAGCGGTAATGGTGCCGGCGCCGGCAGGAGCAGCGGGAGCAGCGTGGGTGGGAGCTGCCGCAGGAGCAGGGGCAGCGGCGGGTGCGGAAGGAGCGGCCACGGGAGTCACGCTCTGAATCCGGGGGGCTGCGGCGGGAGCTGCGGCGCCGTTCTCGGCGACCTGAACGTCATAGGTCTTTCCATTGACAGTGATTGTATAAGCTCTCATGTCGATTTCTCCTCTAATTTTATATAATTTGATTATAGGGAACTGGTCGGTCAGACTCAGTCCAGATCCTGCCGGTTTCGGATAAAGGGGTTGTTCTTGGAGCGCTCATACTCCGCAACGGCAGCGGAGAGAACGGCAATCAGTTCGCTGTCGTCCTGCTTGGGTGCGGCTGCGGGAACTGCGGACGGTGCTGCGGGGGAAGCCGATGCTTTGCCTTTCCGGGTAGCAACTTTTCCAAATATAACCAGAATTACATAGAGAAGCAGCAAAACCGCAAACACCACCAGCATACTGGCAAGGCTGACAATGCCGGCTACGCCCATAGACATACTACCTTGGATCATACATTCACCTCAGAAGCGAACGCTTCGCTTTCCTTTCTTACTTGTTCATCAGGTTGTCCCAGTCACGGATGATCCGCGGAGTCATCATGTGGTGGAACGGGCAGATGGACTCGGGATTCTGATAGGATGCGCCGACAAACGCGCAGATATAGCTGCGCAGCTTGGGCAGCTCCACAATCTCGTCCACCAGACCGGTCTTGGCGCAGGCGGCGGGGCGGGACTTGTCGGAATACTCCTGAATCAGCTTGTTCATTTTGTCGATGGTGGGCTGAAGATCCTTCCCCTCCTTCTTGTCCTTCACAAGACGGCGGGCATACATGGCGGCGGCAGCGGTCTCTCCGTGCATCACGTAGATCTCGGTAGCGGCGGTGCCGATGCTGAAGACATTGCGCTCAGTACCCTGAGGTCCGCCCATGACATAGTGGGCGGCGGCAGTGCCCTTGCGCAGCGTGATCTCCATCTGGGGGACCTTTGCGTTCTGGATGGAGTAGATCAGGGACTGGCCAAGCCCCAGCAGCTCGGCCTTCTCGGCGGGGTCGCCCACATCGATGCCGGTGGTATCCTGAATCCACACGATGGGCAAACGGTCGCGGCCGCACATGGTGACGAACTCATTCATCTTAATAAGGCCCTGACGGTACAGCTTGCCGCCCACGCCCACGGCGCCCGCGCCGCGGTACTCCGGATAGTTGGGCAGCAGGCCCTGGTAGTTGGTGACCACGCCGGTCAGAAGGCCGTTCACCCGGGCAATGCCGCAGACGATCTCAGGGCCGTAGCCCTTCTTGTACTCCATGAATTCGCTGTTGTCGAACAGGCACGCCAACACTTCCCGGACATCATAGGCGCGCTTCTGGTTGAACGGTATGCGGGTATACAGCTCCTCGCCCTTGTGGGCGGGCTCCATGGGATCGGACACGCGGAAGAAATTCTCGTTGTAACCGGGGATGGCATCCATATACTTCTGGATGGCGGCCAGAACGCCTTCTTCGCCGGAGTAAACCTCACGGAAGAAACCGGTCTCGCCGAAGTGGATATGCACCGCGCCGGGAGGGTCAATCTTTCCGGCCTTGGCGGTGGCGTCGATCAGAGCCTCGGCAGCCTCCTGATCCACATAGCCCTTGGGGTTCATGCCGCCCACGATTCCAGCGCCGCCCACGGCCATGTTGGCCTTCTCGTGGGCGATCAGGATGGTGGGGCTGACAGCGTGATAGCCGCCGCCGGCAGGGTTGGTGCCATAAATGCCCACCAGTACGGGAATCCCCATCTGCTCCAGCTCCGCGTGACGATAGAAGGGCGTACCGCCGGTGACGCGGCCCGCATATACCTTCTCCTGCTCATCCAGCTTCACGCCGGAGCAGTTCAGCACGTACACCAGCGGGATGCGCAGCATCTTGGCGATATCGGTGGCGCGGGTCAGCTTCAGGGCCTGACCGGGGACCCACGCGCCCGCCAGCTTCTTGTTGTCGGAGGCAATAATCACTGCCCACTTGTCATGGATCTTGCCCATGCCGATCAGAACGCCGGTGGAGCCGTCCTTGTTGTTGCCGGGGTTATACAGGCTGTCCAGCTGGCACCAGGTACCCTCGTCCACCAGAATTTCCAGCCGCTGCCGGGCGGTCATCTGCCCGGACTCGTTGAGGGACTCGTCGCTGCGGCCGGCACTGAGGGCAGCCTCAACCTCCGCATTGTACGCAGTCTCGACATCTTGCAGGGACTTCGCGTTTTCCTCGTTCACCGCGTTCAGCGGCGTGCCCAGCTGGGGCATGTTTTGGAAGTAAGAAGGCATGGAGTAGCCAAATGCGCTCATATCGTACCACCTTATCATGTATTTTAGCCGGAGAAGGGAGAACGGGACGGTCAACCGGCCAGCTGGCCGTCCCGCGGATAAACTTTTTTAGAGGGAGATCACGTCGGCAAACGCCTGAATGGCGGTGCGGGCCTGACCGAAGTCCCGCATCTGCTGATCCACTCCCAGCTTGATGTGGGGGATCTTGGCATCGTCCAGCGCCTTCTTGAGGGAGGGATACTCCATTTCCTCGGGATCGCAGAACTGCTGCATAAACAGCACCAGCCCCTGAGCGCCGCTGTCCTTTACAAGCTTTGCCACGAATTCGCCGCGGCGGTTCTCGCTGGAATGCTCGTCGTACAGCAGCACATCGTAATCCTGATTGGCAAACTGCTGGGCCAGCGCCTCCATAGGATCGCCGGTCTCGGGAGCATCCACGCGGAAGGCGCGGGACTCGTGAGCCACGTCGTCGGCGGCGATGGCGATGTGGTTCTCCTCAAAGACTTCCAGAAGCTTGGGGTTGTCGCAGATGATACCGGAGGTGACCACCTTGGTTCCCTTCCAGTCGCACACGGGCAGCGCGGCCAGCTCTGCGTTCAGCGCGGTCAGCTTCTCCGTGTATTCGCTCTTGGGCATGAACCACGCAGCCTTCAGCACGGCGCTGCGCTTGGTGGGAGTAATCACGTCGCAGTGATCGCTGGCCAGCTTCACGAATTCGCGGCGGGCGGCGCGGCTCTTGTTATAGACCTTGATCGCCTCGGAGAGGGCCGCGTCGGTAATAGGCGCGCCGGCAATCTTCTCAAGCTCGGTCTTGATGTGGGTATACTGGTCGATGCAGAACTTCTTGCCGAAAGCGGGCTTGCGGTTCTGGGGATGGGCCAGGAAAATGCAGGGCAGCTTTTCGCTCATGGCGACGCGGATATTCTGGCTCATAGGCCGCAGCGTATCGCAGATGGTGGGGGTGATGACGCCGTCCAGCAGGTCCAGGGTGCCGTCCAGCAGCATCTCCAGATCAAGCTGCGCAATGGTGCAGTAGAACGTGGCGCAGTATTCCTTGGCGCGGGAGATGGTCTTGTCATTGCTGCCCCACATGCCGAACGGCACCATGCCGGCGGCGGCCACCAACTCCTCGGGCGCGTAATACGGCATCACGCCGATGCACTTTTTGCCC
>JAEWYA010000221.1 GCA_023395775.1 Bacillota bacterium | reverse complement strand
CCGTCTGGGCGACTATCTCGTGCAGATATCCCGCCATGGACTTTCCGGTGAAAACAGCCGTCAGGTTAGCCGTATGCTCCACTGTATCGGAGATTTTGAGCGCATCGGTGACCACGCCGTGAACGTGCAGGAGTCGGCTCAAGAGCTGCACGACAAGCAGCTGGCATTTTCCGACTGCGCAAAGGGGGAACTGGAGGTCCTGATCAAAGCGCTGGGCGATATCCTGAATCATGCGCTGGAGTGCTTTTCCAGCAACGATCCGGAGGCTGCCGTCCTTGTGGAGCCGCTGGAGGAGACCATCGACCGGCTGATCGAGGAGATCCGCCTGCGGCACATTGAGCGGCTGCAAAGCGGCGTTTGCACCATCCAGCTGGGATTCGTCTTAAACGATCTGCTGACCAATTTCGAGCGTGTATCCGACCACTGCTCCAACATCGCGGTGTGCGTGATTGAAACGAACCGGCCGGACGTTGATGCCCATGCGTATCTGCACAACATCAAACAGAACAGCAGCTTTACACAGGCTCTGCAGGTGGATATGAATCGGTATACTCTGCCGAATCCGTGAGGAATCCTGCCCATCAGCGAAGCAAAACAAAGGACTCATCTCATTGAGATGAGTCCTTTGTTTTACTTGTAGGTTCATTATCCGCCGCGCCTATATCCGGGGCCGACTTCAGGGCTTCTCACGATGTCCGCCGTTCTCCGGCATATCAACGGGCGGGGCTTCTTCATGGGAATCCGCCGCTGCCGCAGGGCTGTGGTCCTCCGCTTCTCCGGTGGCGGGCGGCTCCGTCTCAGAAGACGGCTCCGAGGCTGCGTCCGTCGGAGCGGGAGCCTCGATCTTCTCGGAGATCATATTGATGTGCTTGGCGGGAGCCTCAATTCCCGGAGTCTCCTGCCGGGTGGAGGCGTATTCATCCTCCACCAGCGCCGGGTCCCGGCCCTCAATAATGGCCACCATCTCCGCGCCGGTAATGGTCTCCTTTTCCAAAAGATAAGCGACTACCTTATCCATGTCCTGGCGGTTTTCTCGGATGACCTCCACCGCCTTCTGGTAACAGCCGGTCAGGATATCCCGAACCGATTTATCCATGGCGGCGGCGGTATCCTGAGCGCAATCCATGCCGTATCCGCCATCCAGATACTGATTTCGGCGGGAGGCCAGAGCCATCATGCCGAATTCATCGCTCATACCGTACATGGCCACCATGTTCCGGGCCACCTGGGTGGCGTCCTGAATATCCTGAGACGCGCCGTTGGTCATGGTGTTCATCACCACTTCCTCGGCGGCGCGGCCGCCCATGGAAACCGTGATCTTAGCCATCAGCTCCTCACGGGTCCGCAGCTCCGTCTTATCCTCCTCGGGCATCAGCAGCGTGTAACCCAAGGAACCCTGCGTATGGGGGACAATGGTGATCTTCTGAACCGGTTCGGTATTCTTCTGCTTAAAAGCCACCATGGCGTGGCCCACCTCGTGGTATGCCACCAGCTTTTTCTCAAATTCCGTCAGAACGCTGCCCTTTTTCTCTGTACCTGCGATGACCAGCTCAAACGCGGCCAGCAGGTCCGCCTGATTGACCGTCTTGCGGCCCAGACGCACAGCCCGAAGCGCCGCCTCGTTCACCAGATTTGCAAGGTCCGCGCCCACGCAGCCCGCGGTAGCAAGCGCCACCTTTTTCAGATTCACGTCCTCGCTAAGCCGGATGTTCCGGGTGTGTACCTCCAGTGTGGCAACGCGGCCCGCAAGATTGGGCCGGTCGATGGTGATGCGCCGGTCAAACCGTCCGGGGCGCAGCAGCGCCTGGTCCAGAACCTCCGGGCGGTTCGTGGCCGCCAGCAGAATGACGCCCTTAGTGGGGTCAAATCCGTCCATTTCCGCCAGCAGCTGGTTCAGAGTCTGCTCCCGCTCATCATTGCCGCCCATGCGGTTGTCGCGGGATTTTCCGATGGTGTCGATCTCGTCGATGAAAACGATGCACGGGGCTACCTTGCTGGCCTCCTTGAAAAGGTCCCGCACGCGGCTGGCACCCACACCCACGAACATCTCCACAAAGTCAGATCCGGAGATGGAGAAGAAAGGTACGTTGGCCTCGCCGGCAACTGCCTTTGCAAGAAGGGTCTTGCCGGTGCCCGGAGGGCCCACCAGCAACGCGCCCTTGGGCAGCTTTGCGCCGATTTCCGTGTATTTTTGCGGATTGTGCAGGAAGTCGATGATTTCGGTGAGGGACTCCTTGGCCTCGTCCTGACCTGCCACGTCCCGGAAGGTGACGCCGGTGGACTTTTCCATATAGACCTTGGCGTTAGCCTTACCCACGGAGCCGACGCCGCCAAAGCCCCCAAAGCCGCCGCCCTTTTTGGCCATAATACGGAACACCAGAGACAGCAGCAGCATCATAATGGCGAAGGGCAGAATATAGGTGATGAGCATTTCCAGCAGCGGGCTGACGGGCGGCGTGTAGGGGGAGCCACAGTCCACGTTGTGCTCCAGAAGCCTTGAAATCAGCTCGTCGTCGTTCAGCGCCACGGTATAGAGTTCGAAGCTCCCGTTATCTGCGGCAGTCCGATTACTCAGCAGTCCGACAAGCCCCGCCGCGGCAATGTCTCCGGTTCCGGCGGCAGAATTGTCCTTGGCCTCCTCAGGCATGGGGCCGTATGTCTTGCCGTCCTTGTCGGTATAGGTGAAGCCCGCCACAGGGGTAATGTGGGCCAGACCCGTACTGGGCTCAAATTCTACCTTGGCAATTTTATTGTCCTTAATCAGAGTAATAAACTCGGTATAGCTGATCTCCACAGAGGTGCTGCTCTCAGAACCCGAGATCCAGTTGCCCACGTAGCTGACGACAATCGTCAACAGCAGAGCCCAGCTCACCAGGGAAACAATGCCGCGCCAATTGTTGCCTCCGTTTTGCCCCTTCCGGTTGGGACCCTTGCGATTCTTTTGGTCGTTATTCTGACTCATCCAACGAATACTCCTTTGCCTGATAAAAGGCTATGCTTAAATTACCATGCAGTATACCATAAAAAACGGAGGGCCACAAGGACAGCCATCCTCTTTTCCGTGAAATTTCTGTGAATTCCACTTTATTGTGTGCGAAAACTATGATACAATCATGGTAATTATTGATTAAACGCAAAAAGCCGACCCCCTGTTAAGTGAGGCTGCCGTCTTCAACGGGCGGCGGGACAGGCTTCATATCCGGCGCAGCCGCGCTGTACAGAGCCGGAATTTTGGCCGTTTTCCAAGAAGACGAATTTTGCCGGAACTGTGGCGCGGGCCGGATTTTTAACATTGAAGGAGAACTTATGGACAGTGAAAAAAAGGACCAGCTCACCGCCGAGGCGGACGGCATTATTGAAGGCCGCAACGCGGTGATCGAGGCTTTGCGTGCCGGTGAATCCATCGATAAAATTTACCTCGCAAAGGGCGAGACGGACAAGACGCTGGGACACATTGCCTCCAAGGCCCGCGCTGCGGGCGTGGTGGTGGTGGAGGCGGACCGGCGGAAGCTGGACGCCATGAGCCGGACCCATGCCCACCAGGGCGTGATCGCTCTGGCCGCCGTACGGGAGTACGCCTCGGTGGAGGACATTCTGGCTGTTGCGGAAAAGAAGGGCGAAAAGCCGTTACTTGTGATTTGTGACGAAATTTCAGACCCGCACAACCTGGGCGCCATCATCCGTACGGCGGAGTGCGCCGGAGCCCACGGGGTTGTCATC
>JAEWYA010000217.1 GCA_023395775.1 Bacillota bacterium | reverse complement strand
ATCAAGGGTATATCCGAGAGCGCATGACAGATAAAAAGCGCGGAATACTTATAATGAGTGGACACGTCGGAAGTACCTTGGTACAGGGTGGGTGGAAAATAGCTGAAAGCGCCTCAATTTAGTAATTCTTTATAGAAACTGCTTGTAAGATTCTTGCGTCATAAAACATTTTTGGCGTTTTTAACAGATTCTTAACGGCTTTTCCAGCAAAACAAAGAAAAAGCCGGAGGGTTCCGGAATGTCTTGACGAAAGACTTCCGTACGAGTACAATAATTATGCAGAATGTGCATGGACCGTGCACCATTCTGTGAAGCGCTAAATCATTAAAGTGAAAGAGGGGAAAATCAGTGGTAGAAAACAAATACCAACCTTACGTCCCGGCGGACAAAGTCATGCCAGAATTTACTGTTGTATCAGTACTTCTCGGCTCGATTTTGGCCATTGTCTTCGGCGGCGCAAACGCGTATCTGGGACTGCGCGTGGGCATGACGGTTTCCGCTTCCATTCCGGCGGCGGTGCTGTCTATGGGCATTATTCGGTTTATCCTTAAGCGAGACTCAATTCTGGAAAACAACATGGTCCAGACCATCGGCTCCGCCGGTGAGTCCGTGGCCGCGGGCGCGATCTTTACCCTCCCGGCTCTGTTCATGTGGGCAAACGAGGGCGTGTGCGATGCGCCCTCTCTCATGGAGATCGGCCTTATTGCCCTGGTGGGCGGCGTTTTGGGCGTACTGTTCATGGTCCCCCTGCGCTCCGCTCTGATCGTGAAGGAGCACGGTACGCTGGCGTATCCCGAGGGCCAGGCCTGTGCCGAGGTCCTGATTGCCGGAGAGGAGGGCGGCGCAAAGGCGTCCACCGTGTTCGCAGGCCTTGGCATCGCGGCGGTGTACAAGTTCATTGCCGACGGTTTGAAGGTGTTCCCCAGCGAGGTGGCCTATCAGATTCCCGGATACAAGGGCGCGGGGATCGGCATGGACGTACTGCCCGCTCTGGCCGGCGTTGGTTACATCTGCGGCGTCAAGGTCTCCTCGTACCTGTTCGCCGGCGGCGTGACAGCATGGTTTATCCTGATGCCGCTGATCGCCTTGTTCGGCGGCGACACCATTATGTTTCCTGCCGATAAGACGGTGAGTGCCCTGCTGCTGGAGGGCGGCCCGGACGCCGTGTGGAGTAAGTTCATCCGCTATATCGGCGCCGGTGCGGTGCTGGCGGGCGGTATCATGAGCCTCATCAGCTCCCTGCCTCTGATCGTGCGCACCTTTAAGGATGCCATCGGCGGATACGGCAAGAACGGCGCTTCCACCCTGCGCACGGAGCAGGACTTGTCCATGAAGTTCCTGATGATCGGCGTGGCCGTCATGGCCGTGGCCTTGTGGCTGATTCCGACGATTCCCCTGAACCTGTTTGGGGCCATCCTCGTCGTGATTTTCGGCTTCTTCTTCGCAACCGTTTCCTCCCGCATGGTGGGTTTGATCGGCTCTTCCAATAACCCTGTCTCCGGCATGGCTATTGCGACGCTGCTGATCTCCACCCTGCTGCTGAAGGCCACCGGTCAGGACGGCCCTCAGGGAATGATCTCGGCAATCACCATCGGCGGCGTCATCTGTGTCATCGCGGCGATCGCGGGTGATACCTCTCAGGATCTGAAAACCGGCTTCCTGGTGGGCGCGACCCCCAAAAAGCAGCAGATCGGTGAGATCATCGGCTGCATTGTCTCTGCCATCGCCATCGGCGCCATTATGTATCTGCTGAGCGCCGCCTGGGGCTATGGTTCCCAGGAACTGCCTGCTCCTCAGGCCACTTTGATGAAGATGGTGGTGGAGGGCGTCATGGGCGGCAACCTGCCCTGGACGCTGGTGTTCACCGGCGTATTTATCTCCATCGTGGTCAAGGTGCTGGGCATCCCTGTGCTGCCTTTCGCCATCGGACTGTACCTGCCCATCTACCTGTCTACCCCCATCATGGCCGGCGGCCTGCTGCGGTGGTTCATGGAGAAGCGCAAGTATGCCGATGAAAAGACCAAGAACGACGCGGTTCAGTCCGGCGTGCTCTATACCTCCGGCTTGATCGCGGGCGAGGGCATTGTGGGCATCGTTCTGGCGGTGTTCGCGGTGGTGGGTCTGAACGTGGATATCTCCGGGGCGTTCAGCATCGGCAGAATCGGCGCTCTGGTCTGCTTCGCTGTTATTCTGTACACCATCTACGCCTTTGCCAAGAAGGGCGCGAGGGCCACGGGAAAGGCCGACAAATAAGCAGGAGACAAATATATCTTGAGAAAAACCCTGCCGGGCTGTATACTTCACAGTATACAGCCCGATTTGGGCAAACAGGAGCGATGCGCATGGCAAAAACGAAAGCGGAAAACTATCTGGACTACGTGCCTGTGACCAATCCCAAAAACAATTGGGATGAGAAGGACGGCATTGTCACCATCCATATGATCCACCGAGGCTTCTACGCTAAGATCGCCCAAAAAATTTTTCATACCCCCCGGGTCAGCCATATTGATCTGGACGGGTACGGCAGCTTCCTCTGGATGCAGATCGACGGTAAGCGGACTGTGGGCGAGCTGGCGGAACATATGAAAGCGCGGTTCGGCAAAGACGCCGAGCCGCTGTACGACCGTCTGGTGAAGTACGTCCAGATTCTGCGAAACAATGATTTCATTCTGTTTCGGGGAAGGGATAGGGCACCGCAATGAACAAGGGCATGATGGTGCTGGGCATTATCCTGTTTGCGATTGCGGGGGCCATTCTCTATGTGTGGGGACTGAAAAAGTCCCTGACGCAGGGAGAGGAGCTTCAGCGGATGCTGCTGAGCAAATGCGGCGGCAAGGTGATCCGATATCTCAAAAAGAATGGGACGATCTCCGAAAAGGAGATGGCGGCTGTGGTGGCGGGCGTACAGGCCGGTCAATTCTGGTCCAGGCGCCGCGCGGCGGTGCAGGACCCGCGGAAGTTTACGAAGCAGCTGACGGAGTTCCTTCTGACCCAACAATATATTGAGTCTGCGGACAAGGACCGCTACCGTCTGAGGCGGTGAACGGAAAAAATTCCCCGCTGATGGCTTGGCACCGAAAAAACAGACGCAGGATGACCATTTTGTACCCTGAGTAATATGAAAGGAATGATTAATTATGGCAGTTTTGGATCAGCTGGAGCCAAAGAAGGTTTTCCAATTCTTTGAGGAGATGTGCGCCGTCCCCCATGGCTCCGGCAACACAAAGGCGGTCAGCGACTGGTGCGCGGAATTTGCAAAAAAGCGGGGCCTTGAATACCATCAGGACGCTGCGAACAATATCATCATCATCAAGGAAGCCACCGCCGGATATGAGAAGGCGGAGCCGGTCATCCTCCAGGGCCATTTGGACATGGTCTGCGAAAAGGTTCCCGAGTGCGCCAAGGACATGGCGAAGGAGGGACTGGATCTGTCCGTGGACGGCGATCAGGTTTTGGCGAAGGGTACTACGCTGGGAGGCGACGACGGAATCGCCGTGGCCATGGCGATGGCGGTTTTGGACGCAGACGATCTCGCCCATCCCCGGATCGAGGCGGTGTTCACCGTGGATGAGGAGATCGGGATGCTGGGTGCGCAGGCGTTGGACGTGTCGCCTCTGAAGGGTAGGAAGCTTCTGAACCTGGACTCCGAGGCTGAGGGTATCTTCACCGTCAGCTGTGCGGGGGGCAACATGACCAGATGTACGATCCCTGTCCAGCGGAGCGATTTTGTCGGCTCGGCGCTCACGGTTACGGTGAGCGGCCTGATCGGCGGACATTCAGGACAGGAGATCAACAAGGGCCGGGGCAACTCCAGCCTGCTGATGGGCCGTGCGCTGCTGGCCATGAGTCAGGCAACTGAGCTGCGACTTTTGACGGTGAACGGCGGATCGAAGGACAACGCCATCCCCGGGGAGACGACGGCCACCGTGCTGGTTGCCGACGAGCAGAAGGCCCGCGCTGCCGCGGAGCGGCTGGACGCGGCGCTGAGGAACGAGTATCGCGTCACCGACAAGGACGTGACTTTGACGGTGACGTCCGGCAAGGCGGACGAAGCCCCTATGGATGCGGATTCCACCGCCCGTTGTGTATGCTTTCTCAGCTGCGCCCCCAACGGAATCTATGCCATGAGCGCCGATATCGCCGGACTGGTGCAGACCTCTTTGAACTTGGGCATCCTCACTACCCGGGAGGAAACCATGACGGCCTCCTTCTGCGTACGCAGCAGCGTGGGCAGCCAGAAGGAGATGCTGAAGGCCCGCTTGACCTGCCTTACCAGGCAGTTGGGCGGAAAGACGGAGGTTTCCGGTGAGTACGACGCTTGGGAGTACCGCCCCGAGTCTCCGCTGCGGGATCTGATGACGGAGGTCTATAAGGACCAGTACGGCAAAGCTCCGAAGATCGAGGCCATTCACGCGGGCGTGGAGTGCGGTTTGTTCTCCGGCAAGATGCCGGGGCTGGACTGCGTTTCCATCGGCCCGGA
>JAEWYA010000098.1 GCA_023395775.1 Bacillota bacterium | reverse complement strand
GTTCAGCTTCTGGGTCAGGGCGCCGATCTCACCGTTGCCGATTTTTGCGGACTGGTCCTCATAGTCCAGCTGCTTCACGGGAGAGACGACGGCGGCGGTGCCTGTGCCGAAGACCTCTTCCAGCTTGCCTTCCTTGGAGGCCTTCATGATGTCGGCAATGGCCAGCTTGCCCTCGACGACCTCATAGCCCCAGTCCTTCAGCAGCTCGATGATGGAACGGCGGGTAACGCCGGGGAGCACAGTGCCGTCCTTGTCCTGGGCCAGGGCGGTATAGAGTTTGCCGTCGATCTTGAAGAAGATGTTCATAGCGCCGACTTCCTCGACGTATTTGCGCTCCACACCGTCCAGCCACAGTACCTGACTGTAGCCCTTCTCCTCGGCAATCTTGCCGGCCAGCAGGGAGACCGCGTAGTTGCCGCCGCACTTGGTGAAGCCTGTGCCGCCGGGGCAGGCGCGGACATAGGTATCCTCGACATAGATGTCGATGGGGGCCAGGCCCGCCGCATAGTAGGCTCCGGAGGGAGCGCAGATGATGATGAACTGATAGCTGGTGGAGGCGTGGACGCCCAGCTGAGCCATGGTGGCGATGGTGAAGGGGCGGATGTACAGGGATGAACCCTCGGAATGGGGAACCCAGTCCTTTTCAACCTTCACCAGAGCCTTGACGGCCTGCACAAAATCCTCCACCGGAATCTCGGGGATGCACAGACGATCCTGGGTGTTGTTCATACGGCGGGCGTTGCAGTCCGGGCGGAACAGCTGAATCTTGTTTTCAGCGGTGCGATAGGCCTTCATGCCCTCAAAGCACTCCTGCGCATAATGGAACACCACGGCGGACGGGTCAAGGGAGATGGGAGCATAGGGGACGATGCGGGGATCGTGCCAGCCCTGGCCTGCGGTATAGTCCATGATAAACATATGGTCGGTAAAGGTCTTACCAAAACCCAGCTTGGACTCGTCGGCGGGCTTTGCCTTTGGGGAAGTGGTCTTCGTAATTTTGATGTTCAGCATTTTAAAAACTCTCCCTTACTTTTATTTTGTAATGATAAAGCAAAAGGCCCTCGCACCCCTGTTAACAGGGAGGCGAAAGCCAAACTTCCGTGGTACCACTCTCTTTGCCGCAGATACGGCCTCTTTTGTACGCTTTCGCGCACTGCCCCGCTATCGGGAGGCACCCGTTGCCGCTTACTGAGAAAACTCCCGTTGGGCGGAACCGCTCCGGGGCCAGACCAATCAGGCCGCGTCCGCTGCCTCGCACCATACGGCAGCTCTCTGAAGCGGCGATCCCGACGGCAATTCCCGTTCATCACGTTCGAATATTAAATTACTTATACGCTCCTCGGGGGGGAAAGTCAATCGTTAAAATGCACAGAAAGGAAACAGCCGGAAGAACAGGAGGTTTGCCTGGCCGCCGGGGGACCCGGCGCCCAGGCGGTTTATGGTGTTCGGGAAATAAAAATTATCGGATGCAGGCCATACCGCGATGGAAGGCCTCGATGTTCAGGGGAACCAGCTTGGCCTTGGAGCCGGTGAACATCTCGTGGATCATGGTCTCAATGGTCTCGGACTTCAAAATCCTGGTGGCGGCGACATAAGCGCCCAGCATGACCATGTTGCCGACCTTGGGATTGCCGACCTCATCGGCAATCTCCGAGCAGGGGATATAATACGCCGTCAGGTCCGGACGGGACACTTTGTCGGTGACCACAGAGCTGTTGACGAAGACAGTGCCGCCGGCGACCACGCCCGCCTCGAACTTTTCAAGGGAGGGCTCGTTCATGGCGATTAGTTCGGTGGGATGGTTGAAAACGGGAGAACCCACGGGTTTGTCGGACAGGACGACGGAGCAGTTTGCCGTGCCGCCGCGCATCTCGGGACCGTAAGACGGAGCCCAAGTGACGTTCATGCCCTCGGCCATGCCCGCTTCTGCCAGGTTTTTGCCGATAGCCAGGCCGCCCTGACCGCCAAAGCCGGAAATAACGATTTCTTTTTTCATCTTACTTCACCTCCGCGCTGGTATCCTTGACGACGCCGAGCGGATAATAGGGGATCATATTCTCCTTCAGCCACTCAATGGACTTCAGCGGCGTCATGCCCCAGTTGGTGGGGCAGGTGGACAGGACTTCCACAAAGGTAAAGCCTCTGCCCTCCATCTGAAGCTGGAACGCTTTCTTGATGGCCTTTTTAGCCTTGTTCAGGTTGGCAATGTCGGTTACGCAGACGCGCTCGGCATACACGCAGCCATCCAGAGTGGAGAGCATTTCCGCCATGCGAATGGGCATACCGGCCTGCTCCTTGGTGCGGCCCAGGGGACAGGTGGTGGCCTTCTGACCGATCAGGGTAGTGGGGGCCATCTGGCCACCGGTCATGCCGTAAATAGCGTTGTTGATAAAAATAGTGGTGAATTTTTCACCGCGCATGGCGGCGTGGACGATCTCGGCCGTACCGATGGAGGCAAGGTCCCCGTCGCCCTGATAGGTGAACACCGGCTGGGTGGGGTGGGTGCGCTTGATGCCGGTGGCGACGGCGGGGGCGCGGCCGTGGGCGGCCTCCTGCATGTCGCAGCTGAAGTAGTTATAGGCGAACACGGAGCAGCCCACGGGGCATACGCCAATGGCGTCGTCCAACAGGCCCAGCTCTTCCAGAGATTCGGCCACCAGCTTGTGGACGATACCGTGGTTGCAGCCGGGGCAGTAGTGAAGTTCCTTGTCCGTCAGTCCGTTGGATTTCTGATATACGACTGCCATGTTACTCTGCCTCCTTCAGGGCCTTTTTGCCCGCTTCTACCATTTCCTCCACGGTGGGAATCACGCCGCCGGCGTGACCCAGATAGCTGATGGGTTTCTGACCCTCCACGCTCAGGCGCACGTCGTCGATCATCTGACCGTCGATGCTCATCTCCACATCCAGAATCGCCTTGATGTGGCTCTGGCCCGCCAGATCGTGCAGCGGCTTTTCCGGGAAGGGCCACAGGGAGATGGGGCGGAAGAGGCCGGCCTTGATGCCCGCGGCGCGGAGCTGCTCCAGAGCCGTCAGGACGATCCGGGCGGGGGTGCCGTAGGCTGTGATGAGAAGCTCGGCATCGTCGGTTTCCTTCGTGTCCCAGCGAACTTCGTTTTCCTTGATAAGCTGATATTTCTTTGCGAGATGGGAGTTGAAATCATCGCACTCGTTGGGATCGATGTACAAAGAGTTGATGATGTTGTGGTGGTCGCGGCCCTTGCGGCCGGTGGCGGCCCAATCCTTGGCGGTTAGCTTACGCTTGGGAACATCGTGCCACTCGATGGGCTCCATCATCTGACCGATCAAACCATCCGCCAGCACCACCACGGGATTGCGGTACTGGTCGGCGATGTCGAACGCCTCCTGTACGAAGTCCACGGCCTCCTGAATGTTGGAGGGAGCCAGAACAACGGTGCGGTAGTCGCCGTTGCCGCCGCCGCGGGTGGCCTGGAAATAGTCGCCCTGAGCAGGTTGAATGGTGCCCAGGCCCGGACCGCCGCGCATGCAGTTGACGATGACGGCGGGCAGCTCAGCGCCCGCAAGATAGGTGATGCCCTCCTGCTTCAGGGAAACGCCGGGGGAAGAGGAGGAGGTCATGGCCCGCATACCGGAACCCGCGGCGCCGTACACCATGTTGATGGCTGCCACCTCAGACTCGGCCTGGACAAAGATCTTGCCGTGCTGGGGCATATGTAATGAAAGATATTCCGGAACCTCGCTCTGCGGGGTGATGGGATAACCGAAGAAGCAGTCGCAGCCGGCGCGGATCGCCGCCTCTGCAATGGCTTCATTGCCTTTCCACAATTCCTTTTCCACGAAAACTCAACCTCCTTTATCAGAACTTTTCAACTGTAATGATGGAATCCGGGCAGATTTTTGCGCAGCTGGCGCAGGCGATGCACAATGCGATGTCCGTCACACCGGCGGGATGGTAGCCCTTGCGGTTGATGGACTCCGTGTCGATGGCGACGATGTGCTTTGGACAGACGGAAACGCACAGTTCGCAGCCCTTGCACCGATCCCGGTCAAATGTTACCTTTGCTGTCATGATACTCATTTGCCTCCCTTCATTGATCAGAAACTTTGCTTACAGTTCCCATGGTTTCTTCATATAAATGTCAATGGGAAACAGCTTTAGGCCCGCGAGACTTTCCTCGCTGGTAAAGCGCCGCTCCGCCAAATGGCACACAACAGGAATGCCGGCCTCCTTTGAGACCGCCTCGGCCAGCTCCGCGCCCTTCAGAATTTCTCGGGGCGTGGTTTCGCCGCACAGATGGGTGTTGTTCACGATGCCGCCGCAGGTGAGACCGGTCACGGCCTCGATGCTTCGCAGATACAGCAGAGCGGATTCCACCGTCCGCACCTCAGGGCGATTTGCATTGAGAACGAACAGGAGATTGTAGTCCTCCTGGATGATCTTGGGCTGAAACCGGGCCAGCACACGGGCGCCCACCGGGTCTCCGCCCACGTCCATAATTCCCCGAATATCGCGGTTTTCCAAAATGGTCAAAAGCTCCGCCGGCAGGGCGGGCACATCCGCGTCGCTGCACGCCTGGGAGGACGAAATTACCCGGATGCCGGCATCTTCCAACAGCTTCCGCCGTTCCCGCGAACGGAAATATGGATTCACAATATCCACGTCCGCCAGCATGGTGGCATGGCCTGCGTGAGCCAGCGCCAGCGCATAGTTTACAGCAAACTCGGTCTTTCCGGTGCCATAGTGTCCGCACACAAGGATGACGCGGTTGGAACAGATCTGATCGGCAGTTAAAATCAAAGCGGCCCCTCGCTTTCAAAATCTCAAAAAAGAGTTGTATTATTTTATTATGCGTTGTATGATGTCAGTATAACCTATTCGACATCATATGTCAAGAGAAGTTCTTGTGCTTTTTGCCAGATCCGCTTTTGATAGAATGAGATGTATAATAGAGGATGGAAACAATATAAAATGTGAAACGCGTCGGACGGGGCGCGGGGGAGGAACAAAATGGAGGAGCCAAAAAAGGCCAAGCTGTCACAGCAGGCGGCGGAGCAGCTGCTGGATATGATCATGGAGGAGCACCGCTATGACAGCGGCAGTAAGCTGCCCAACGAAAATGAGCTGAGCGAGCTGCTGGGCGTCAGCCGTACCACGCTGCGGGAGGCAATTTCTTTTCTGGTGGCGCAGGGTGTGTTGGAGATCCAGCGGGGCAAGGGTACGTTTGTTGCCCGGGAGCTGCCCCGTTTTCCGGTGGATATGACGACCCTGACCGATCTGAAGTCGCGCGCCAGGGCGCAGGACCTGTTCGAAATGCGGCTCATTTTTGAGCCGGCAACGGTGGCTCTTGCCTGCGCACGGGCCAGCGACGAGGAATTGGAGCAGATTCGCCGAAAAGCGGAGCGGATGGAGCAGGCTGCCGCTACCGGGGGCGACTGGCCCGCTGCGGATCAGGATTTTCACCTCAGCATTATTCGGGCATCCCACAACGAATACATGCGCCGCCTGTATCCGATCATCAACGACGCCGTCAGCGAGATCCTGCAAATTTCGGAGAACCGCCGACATATGCAGGAAATTGCCTTGGCCGACAACCGGATGATTCTGGATTTTCTGCTGCGCCGGGATGACGCGGGCGCGCGCTACGCCATGAGCATCCATATGAAGCACCTGATTCACACGCTGAAGGTATAGTGCTATCGACAGACTGCGGCGCGCCCGTTTCCGGACGCGCCGCTTTTTTATAGGAAAAGGATTGACGGCATCTCATGATGAGGACAGACAACCACACTGCTGTCTGCTCAAAATTTGGCATTGCGCAATCGTATTATTACATCATTATTGACAAATTGTTTGGCGAATGGCACAAAAATATTTAAAGAATATTGTTTAAAAAGTGGTCAGACAATCTGATGCTTTCAGGTGCTCATTGCTGATTCCTACAATTTTATAGTCCTTATTCACAAATTGTACACAAATTTAAGAAAGACCCCTTAACAAATGCAGCGCGGGCGAGTATAATAAACACTGAAATCGGTATGCTCGGACCGTTAAGATAAAGTGAAGAATTTAAAAAGTTTGACAAGAGGACGACAAGGCAGATTAAGAAGCCGACAAGAAACTGACAAGATAAGGCAGATGATATGGAAAACAATCAATTGCACGAGAAGCTGGAAAAGCTGCTGAAAGCTTATGCGCACTATTTTGATGTGGAGCGAGACGTGAAGGTGGAAGGCGGCTCCTTTCCTGCGGCGGCGAGTTATCATTTCCGCGAGGAGAACTACGTGGCCACCCGCGCCCATACCATCTACGCATCGGAGCAGCACGAATACGTTTACTTTTACCTGACGGAGCACCTGGATCTTGCCGCACTGCAAAAGGAGATTGACCTCTCCAGGGAGGCGGGCGGCAAAAAGGTAACTCCTCACGGGGAGCACATGTTCTCCTATGTGACGCTGGTAATTTTGGCGGACAGCATTGATGAGGATGCAAAAAAGGCCCTCAAGCGGTATCGGTACCGCAAAAACTTTTGGCTGACACTCCATGGCTGGATGGAGTATCGCATAGCGGCAATGGATGCTTCGAGCATGACCTTCCTCAGCAATCCAGCCGGCAGGGAAGTACGCAAGAACCTCGAGCAAAATTTCCAAACCAAGGCAAAATAAGAAGGGAGAGTACTGTATGAACTCATTGGTTATCCTGCTGATCAGCTTCGTTGTTCTTATTTGCGGTTACTTGTTCTACGGCAAGTGGCTGGCAAAGGAATGGGGGGTTGATCCCTCTCGCGAGACCCCGGCCCACACCATGGCCGACGGCCTTGACTACTGCCCCGCGAAGGCGCCCGTCCTGCTGGGTCACCACTTCGCGTCCATCGCCGGCGCCGGCCCTATCAACGGTCCTATTCAGGCGGCTGTTTTCGGCTGGGTCCCCGTCCTGCTGTGGATTTTGGTCGGCGGCGTTTTCTTCGGCGCCACTCATGACTTCGCCGCCCTGTTCTCCTCCATCCGCCACGAGGGCAAGTCCATCGGCCATGTGATCGAGGTCAACATCGGCCGCAGGGGCAAGAAGCTGTTTCTGGTGTTCGCTTATTTGACCCTGCTGCTGGTGGTTGCCGCCTTTGGGTCCATCGTGGTCGGCACCTTTGCCAGCGGCCCGGTCGGCTCCGATACCATGAACGTCGCCAATGGCCGTACTGCCTGCATCTCCATGCTGTTCATCGTGCTGGCCATCCTGTTCGGCTTCTTTGTCTATCGCCGCAACGCGCCTCTGGGCGTATCCACAGTGATCGGTGTTGCCGCTCTGGTCCTGTGCATCGTTCTGGGCTACAACTTCCCCGTTTACATGAGCAAGACCTTCTGGGATTTCTTTGTTCTGGCATACATTCTGGTTGCCTCCGTTACGCCGGTGTGGATCCTGCTGCAGCCCCGTGACTACCTGAACTCCTTCCTGCTGTACGGCATGATTGTTCTGGCGTTCATCGGCATCGTCGTTGCCCATCCGGCTATGGCGCTGCCCGCCACCGCCGGCTTTGGCGGCATCGGCGGAAAAAGCCAGCTGTTCCCCGTCCTGTTTATCACGGTCGCCTGCGGCGCTATCTCCGGCTTCCACTCTCTGGTGGGTTCCGGTACGACTGCAAAGCAGCTGGATAACGAGAAAGACGCCATGGCTATCGGCTACGGCGGCATGCTGATCGAGTGCGGCCTGGCCGTTATCTCCCTGATCTGCATCGGTATCCTGTTCGCCAACAGCGACGCGCTGGCTTCCGTTGGCAGCTCTTTGACTCTGGCCGACAGCGGTATGCTGATGACTGCCGACGGCTCTGCCGCTGCCTCCCCCACCGCTGTGTTTGCCACCGGCGTCGCCTATATGCTGACCAAGATCGGTCTGCCTTACGACGTGATGTATTCGGTGCTGATTTTGTCTGTATCCGCGTTCTGCCTGACCTCTCTGGATACTGCCACTCGTCTGGCCCGCTATATGCTGCAGGAATTCTTCGTGGACGAGGGTGAGGACGTCAAAAACCTCACCGGCTTCAAGAAGATCATTTCCAATCCGTTTGTTTCCACCCTCATCACCGTTATTCTCGGCGGTATCCTGATGACCGGCGGCTATACCAAGATTTGGCCGCTGTTCGGCGCTGCCAACCAGCTGCTGGCTGCTTTGGCGCTGCTGGCCTGTGCCGCATGGCTGGGCAATGTGGGCAAGAACAACAAGATGTTCTATATTCCCATGATCTTTATGCTGCTTGCTACCCTGACCTCTCTGGCTATCACCTTCAAGACCAAGCTGGGTTCTCTGATGGCCGGTTCTCAGACCGTAGGCGCCGATGTCCTGCAGGTTGTCTTCTCCGCAGTGCTGTTCATTCTGGCTTTCGTGCTTGTGATCGAGGGCTTCAGGACTCTGTCCGGCAAGAAGCCCGCTGAGGCCAAGAAGTAATAGCCCCCAATCGTTACCCAATTACCGCTGTCAGCAAGTCCGCCCCGGCTCAAGCCGGGGC
>JAEWYA010000107.1 GCA_023395775.1 Bacillota bacterium | reverse complement strand
GAAGGCTGACGTTATCCGGCCGGGAGTATGTTGGTACTCTGCTGAGCGCGCGGCCTTATTGGCCGCGAAACAAGGTGGCACCGCGGTTTTATACCGTCCTTGATGAAGATCATTCATCGAGGGCGGTTTTTTTGCTGCCCGAAAGGGAAGAGGAGGCATTGACATGACCAATGAAAAGGGGCGCTTCGGCGTCCACGGCGGGCAGTACATCCCGGAGACGCTGATGAATGCGGTGATCGAGCTGGAGAAGGCCTATGACCGCTATCGCGCCGACCCGGAATTTCAAAGCGAGCTCAAGGCGCTGCTGAACGACTATGCGGGACGGCCCAGCCGACTGTACTACGCGGAGAAAATGACCAGAGACTTGGGCGGCGCGAAGATCTATCTCAAGCGGGAGGACCTGAACCACACCGGCGCTCACAAGATCAACAACGTACTGGGTCAGGCGCTGCTGGCAAAAAAGATGGGCAAGACCCGTCTGATTGCCGAGACCGGCGCGGGACAGCACGGCGTGGCCACCGCCACCGCCGCCGCCCTGATGGGCATGGAGTGCGTGGTCTATATGGGCCGGGAGGATACGGAGCGTCAAGCGTTGAACGTTTACAGAATGCGCCTTTTGGGCGCGGAGGTGGTGCCGGTGGACTCCGGCACCGGGACGCTGAAGGATGCCGTCTCCGCGGCCTTCCGGGAGTGGACACACCGGATCTCCGACACCCACTACTGCCTGGGCTCCGTCATGGGGCCCCATCCGTTTCCCACCATTGGCCGGGACTTCCAGAGCGTGATCTCCAAAGAGATCAAGGCGCAGATGCTGGAAAAGGAGGGGCGGCTTCCCGATGCGGTGCTGGCCTGTGTGGGCGGCGGGTCCAACGCCATCGGCTCGTTTTATCACTTTATCAACGATCCCTCCGTTCAACTGATCGGCTGCGAGGCGGCGGGCCGGGGCGTGGATACCTTTGAGACCGCCGCCACCATCGCCACCGGGCGGCTGGGAATCTTTCACGGCATGAAGTCCTACTTCTGCCAGGATCGATACGGTCAGATCGCCCCGGTATATTCCATCTCCGCCGGTCTCGACTATCCCGGCATCGGCCCGGAACACGCTCACCTTCATGATACAGGCCGCGCGGAGTACGTGCCGGTGACAGATAAGGAGGCGGTGAACGCCTTTGAGTACCTCAGCCGGACGGAGGGCATCATCCCCGCCATCGAATCCGCCCACGCCGTGGCCCACGCCATGAAGCTCGCGCCGGAGATGAGCGGGGACCGGATCATCGTCATTACGATTTCGGGCCGGGGAGACAAGGACTGCGTCTCCATCGCCCGGTACAGAGGGGAGGACCTCCATGAGTAACCTAGCAAAAGCCTTTGAAAAGGGCAAGGCGTTCATCCCGTTTCTCACCTGCGGTGACCCGGATCTGGAGACCACGGAGAAGCTGGTGAAAGCAATGGCGGACAGCGGAGCGGATCTGATTGAGCTGGGTATTCCGTTTTCCGACCCCACGGCGGAGGGGCCCGTCATTCAGGCGGCCAACGTTCGGGCGCTGGCCGGAGGGGTTACCACCGACAAGATATTCGATATGGTGCGCCGTCTCCGGGAAACCGTCGCGGTCCCCATGGTTTTCATGACCTACGCCAATGTGGTCTTTTCCTACGGGTCTGAGACGTTTATCTCCGCCTGCGCGGAAATCGGCATCGACGGCCTGATTCTGCCGGATATCCCCTATGAGGAAAAAGAGGAATTCGCGCCGCTTTGCAGGCAATACGGGCTGGACCTGATCTCCATGATCGCTCCTACCTCGGAAAGCCGCATCGCTATGATCGCAAAGGAGGCCGACGGCTTTATCTACATTGTCTCGTCTCTGGGGGTCACCGGCGTGCGCAGCGAGATCAAAACGGATATCGGCGCCATGGCGGCTCTGGTGCGGGCCAACAGTGAGCGCCCCTGCGCGGTGGGCTTCGGCATCTCCACGCCGGAGCAGGCAAAAAAAATGGCCGAACTTTCCGACGGGGCCATCGTGGGCAGCGCCATCGTGAAGCTGGTGGCCAGGTATGGCCGGGACGCGGTTCCTTATGTTGCGGACTATGTAAAATCCATGGCGGACGCGACTCACTCGGCATGACAATAATTTAAATAGGAGGGAATTGAACATGAAACGAATTCTAAGCCTGATCGCCTCGGCGGCTCTGGTGCTGAGCCTCTGCGCCTGCGGCGGAAGCGGTGCGGCCTCTTCCACTGCCTCCGGCAGCGCCGTCTCCGCGGCGGCTTCTTTTGCATCGTCCTCTTCCGTCTCCGGCGCGATGGAGGGCAAAAAGATTTCCGTTATGACCCCGTACCTCAGTGCTGTCACCACAAACCAGATGGTGAATGAGCTGCAGAGCGATCTGGAGGCGGAGGGCGCAAGTGTGACCGTCATCGACACCGCCAACGATTTTGCCGCTCTTGCCAGCCGCATTGAGGACGTGGTGGCGGCACAGACCGACGCCATCGTGCTGGTCAGCGCGGACCCCTCTCAGGTGAAAAATCAGCTTCAGGAGGCGTTCGACGCGGGAATTCCCGTTTTCGGCTGCGACAGCGGGTATATCGACGGGATGCAGGTCAATGCCACCAGCGACAACCACCAGATGGGCGAATTGATTACAAATTATCTGTTCAACGACCTGATGGGCGGCAAGGGGACCGTTGTGGCGCTGACACATCGGCCTCACCCCGGCGTGGTCAAGCGGTGCGAGGCGTTTGACGAGCTGCTGGCGGCGCAGAAGGGCATCACCCTCATCACCGAGCAGCACGTTCCCGCCGAGCAGCCCATCAATGACGCGCAGGATATCGTGGAAAATCTTCTGACGGCGAACCCCCAAAAAGGTTCCATCACCGCGATTTGGTGCGGTTGGGACGAACCTGCCATCGGCGCGACGCAGGCCTGCCAAGAGG
>JAEWYA010000194.1 GCA_023395775.1 Bacillota bacterium | reverse complement strand
CCGAGCTGCCTGAGCGGCCTTAAAATACGTAAATTGTGTGCAGCCCAAGAGCAGCGGCACCGCGCCGCCGCTTTGAACCCACGACGCCAGCTCCCCCAGATGATGGCGGGCCACCAGCTCCTCCGGGGGGTCCCCCGCCTCCACCGACAGTACGGCGGACAGAGCACAGGCCCCGTAGAGGTCCAGTTTCGGATTGCTCCCCAGCAGCGCTCGCTCAATCCCCGCCAGCCCCTGAGCGTTGGCGGCGATCACCCCTAGGCGCCTGTATGTCCCGGCAGCCCGGCGGTAAACGTCCATTGGCGTCACCACCGGCAAGTCCAGCTTTTCCGAGAGTCCGGAAAAATCCACGGAGGCGGACATGGAGTTGCAGTATACCAGCGCCCTGCGGCAGCCCCTCTCCATGGCCATGCGCAAAACAGCTTTCACCGCCGTCTGCTTTTCCTCAGAGGGCAGAAGCTGAAACGCGGTCTGTGCCCGTGGGTCTTCCGACACCGGGAACGGAACACCCGCCAGACCGGCTTTTTGCAAAACCGCTACTCCCATGCGGCTATCCACAGGCGTTCCCGCCAAAACCGCGATCAATTCGTCCATGACGCCCGCCTTTCAGTTGCCCAAGTTCCGGTGGAAATTTCCGTCCACCTGAATGCCGGACTGGAACACAAAAAACGCGTGGGGGTCCATGGAATGGACCGCCCTGCGCAGTTCCTCCACCTCGTACTTAGATAGGCATACATACAGTACGTGGCCCTGCTCTCCGGTATAGGCGCCGGTGCCCGTCCAATAGGTCACGCCGCGGCCAAAGGACTGAATGATAAACTGAGACAGCTTCTTTTCGTCCTCCTTGGTGAAGATCATGGCCTGCATGGAGATATTCTGCTGGTGCAGCCGGTCCAAAACGATGGCTGAGAAATAGTTATAGATCACGGAATAAATGGCGATCTCCGGGCTGAACAGCACCAGACAGGCGGCATACAGCACAGCGTTGAATCCCAGGCTGAACCGGCCCACGGTGATGTTGCTCCCCTTCATGGAAAGGCACAGCCCAACCACATCCAGTCCGCCGCTGGAGCAGCCGCAGGTGAGCACGATCCCGCTGGCGACACCCGCAATAATGCCGCCCAGCAGACAGGAGGTCAGCATATCGTCAATAATGGGCGCGGCCGGTACGGGAATAATGGAGTAAAAAAGGGAATAGGCCAGCGTGCAGATCAGCGTCCTCACCACCAGACCCCGGCCCAGCGTCCGCCATGCGTAGAGCAAAATCGGAATATTCGCGATGAAATAAAAAATTCCGGCCACGTCATATCGTCCAAAATTCACGCCCATGTAGTCGGACATCAGCGTCCGCAGCAGCTGGCAAAGGCCCATGACTCCGCCGGTATATAGGTGCAGCGGAACAATGAACAGATTCAGCGCCAGCGCAAAGAGAAATTGTCCAAATACGGCGCCCAGCAGGCGCAGCCAGCGGTTGTGCAGCGCAGTGTAAATCATGAAGCTCCTCCTTACGGCCCTTCGGTCCTCACAAGAACGTTCAAAGGGTAAAATACGTCTACGCAAAGTTATTATATGTGGAGGCAGACAAAAGCACAAGGGGGGAACGCCGGAAAATGTGCCGAAATTCAGGGCGACCCGTTTGTTTTGAAACCCGGCGGCAGGGTTCAACGCGTTCACAGCGCGTACTGAAGCGCCCGGCGCAGCCGTTCCCTTGCCCGGCACAGTGTGCGTGATACGGTGGAAGGGTCTACCCCCGCCTCCTCCGCGATCTCCCTCATGCTCAGACCATCGTCGAAATACCGGGTCAGGAACAGGCTTTGGCGGGGCGTCAGCTCCCGCTCCCGGGCAAGTCGAAGCTGGCGGCGGAGGCGGGCAAGCTGATCGCTGTTGTCCTCTCCGTTTTCACGCAGCCAAACCGTCATATCCCCGATCCACTCGCTGGCCCTGGCGGAATAGGTGTCAGAAGCAGTACTTCTCATTTTTGTGATACTCCCTGTCGTAATAGCGGGCGGTCACCACCGCCAGCTCCCGCGCCTCCCGCAGCAGCGGCTCCAGCTCCACAATTCGCCGGGTCAGACGGCGGATTTCCTCCGGGTCAGTTCGACCTCGCCTCTCCTCCCGCAGCTCACCGATACGCTGTCGCAGCATCTGGGCGCTGGTCCGATAGGTAATAGACAGTTCCATCAGCATCATTAAATTTTCTCCTCCTCTCCCCGCACACGACGAAACGGTTCCAGCTCGGCCCTGGCGAAATCCGGAAGGCAGACAGCGCAAATAATCCCTCCGTTGACCTGCCAATAGGATTCCCCAGGGCAGATTTCCCCGCCGCACTCGCCGCAGCGCAGCACACTTTCCCGCCCGCGCAACAATTTTCTCAAAAAAATCACACTCCCGTCAAAAATGAGGTTGACAAACTCCCCGGTGTCTGTTAATATAATTTTTGCTGTTGGATGCGCTGGTGTAGCTCAGCCGGTAGAGCAGCTGATTTGTAATCAGCAGGTCGGGGGTTCGAATCCGTCCACCAGCTCCAAGTGAATATGGGGGAATTCCAGAGCGGTCAAATGGGGCAGACTGTAAATCTGTTG
>JAEWYA010000103.1 GCA_023395775.1 Bacillota bacterium | reverse complement strand
ATGGTGACCATGCGGTCGTAGTAGGCGGACTCGCTGGGGCACAGGGGCTTGTAAGCTTCCGCTCGGCCGTGGGTTTCGTAAAACTGCTTCACGGTGTCGTCCGTTTCCCAGATGGAGCTGAGACAGGCGGTCTCCGTGGTCATCACGTCGATGCCGTTGCGGTAGTCCATGGGAAGGGAGGCAATTCCCGGTCCCGCAAACTCCAGGACCCGGTTGCGGACAAAGCCGCTTTCAAACGTGGCCTTCACCAGCGCCAGAGCCACATCGTGAGGTCCAACGCCCATTCTCGGCGCGCCGGTGAGATACACCAGCACCACCTCCGGATAATCGGCGTCCCAGGTGTTTTTCAGCAGCTGCTTGCAAAGCTCCGGGCCGCCCTCGCCCACGCCCATGGCGCCAAGAGCCCCGTACCGGGTGTGGGAGTCGGAGCCAAGGATCATCGTTCCGCAGCCCGCCAGCTGTTCCCGGGCATAGGAGTGGATGACGCTCTGATTGGCGGGGACATAGATGCCGCCGTACTTTTTTGCGGCGGAGAGACCGAAGGCGTGGTCGTCCTCGTTGATGGTGCCGCCCACGGCGCACAGGCTGTTGTGGCAGTTGGTCAGCGCGTAGGGCAGGGGAAATTCCCGCATGCCGGAGGCCCGGGCCTGCTGGATGATACCCACATAGGTAATGTCGTGTGAGACCATGGCGTCAAAGCGAATCTGAAGCTTTTTCTCGTTACCGGAGACATTGTGGCCCTGTAAGATAGACCAGGTCAGAGTGCGCTTCCGGCCCTCCCCCGGGGAGACGGATGCGGTTTCGCAGGGGACGCCGTTGGAAAGGAACACGCCGGAAGAACACAGCGCGATCATGAGAGATCCCTCCTGAGACTGCTGCTTTTGCAGCCAATTTTCATTATTATGTAATAGTTACCTTAATGTATCACAAAAACTTGGACATGAAAAGTAAAAAATGGCGGAAACAAGGATTTATCCTGCATTTTCGTCGAAATGACCGCGAAAGTGAGACGGCAGGGAGAGAACTTTGTCATGGTCTTCTGAAAAGCAAAAACTGCGCGGACAAAAGCAAACGCCTCTGTCCGCGCAATAAGATGCGGCTTATACGTAGGTCTGATGATTCACGTCAAATACGCCCCGGGTGGTAATGCGCAGGGATGGAATGACCGGCAGCGCCATGAAGCTGAGAGTCATAAAGGGGTCGATACCCGCTGAGACGCCCAGAGCATAGGCTTTCGCTTTGGCATCCTCCAGCTCCCGGTTGACGACTGTCAGCGGCTCCTCGCTCATAATGCCGGCGATGGCCAGCGGTACCTCCGCCACGGATTTTCCCCCGTCCAGCACTACAATGCCGCCATTCAGCTCCACCACCCGGTTTACCGCGGCCGCCATGTCCGATTCATTGGTCCCCACGACGATGATGTTGTGGGAGTCATGGGAGATGGAGGTGGCCACCGCACCGGACTTCAGGCCGTAGCCCTGAATGTAGCCGATGCCGATGTGGCGGGTGTTTTTGTGCCGCTCCACCACGGCCAGTTTCAGCACGTCGTATTCCGCGTCGATGCGGTCGGAGTACCCCGCGTCCACCGTGGTAATCTCGCCGGGGACCATGCCGATGATGCCCCGTGGGCGCTTTTCCGCAAAATCCTCCGCCGTCAGCGTTCCCACATGGAAGGTGTTGTGGGAACGCTCCACCAGATACGGCTCGATGGGCGGCACGGGGAAATCCTTCACCTCGCCGTTTTCCACAAGGAGCTCGCCCCGCTTATAGACCTTTTCAATGTTGAACGTATCAAAGCGGTCGATGATGACAAAGTCTCCCAGATATCCCGGCGCGATTGCCCCCCGGTTATTCAGCAGGAAATACCTTGCCGCGTTGTGGCAGGCCACCTTCACCGCTGTGATGGGGTTCGCGCCAAGGTCGATGGCCCGCTTCACGATATAGTCGATGTGGCCCTTTTCCAAAAGGTCGTTGGGGTGCTTGTCGTCGGTGCAGAACATGCAGCGCTCGGAGTACTTGTCGCACAGAAGCGGCACCAGCGCCTCCAGATTTCGGGCGGCAGTGCCCTCCCGGATCATAATGAACTGGCCCCGCTGGAGCTTGGCGATGGCGTCGCTGAGATCGTGGCACTCATGGTCGGAGTAGACCCCGGCGGCAATATAGGTATT
The DNA here is from genome assembly GCA_023395775.1 of Bacillota bacterium. Taxonomy (GTDB): domain Bacteria; phylum Bacillota; class Clostridia; order Oscillospirales; family Oscillospiraceae; genus Oscillibacter. The sequence goes on along the minus strand of JAEWYA010000103.1, from coordinate 2,018 downwards.
GAGATCGTTGCCCACAAGATCCGGCGCGTGGCCGTCGATCTTCTTGTGGTGCGCCTGAGCCGCCACAATTTTTTCAACGGCCTGCTCGTCACCGTTGATCACGCCTACGAAGTTCATCATCTCCGCCAGGCCCTGAACTCTTGGGTGGTCATAAAAGGAGTCGATGGCCCGGTAGTCCAGAATCGCCCCGGATTCGTCCAACGGCGTCGCCGGGACGCAGGAAGGCAGCATGAACCGCACATCCACCGGCAGGCCTTCCGTGGCCTGAAGCATATACTCGATGCCGTCCGTCCCCATGACGTTGGCGATCTCATGTGGATCCGTGATAACGGTGGTAGTTCCGTGGGGCAAAACGGCCTTCACGAATTCACGGGGACTGACCAGAGAGCTCTCCAGGTGAATATGGGCGTCCAGAAAACCGGGCAGGACGATTTTTCCCGTGCAGTCCTGCTCTGTCTCACCCGCATACCGGCCCATGCCCACGATCAGACCCTCGGCCACGGCGATATCGGCCTGACACAGCTCGTTTGAGAACACATTGACATAGGTGGCGTTTTTCAACACCAGATCCGCCTTTTCCCGACCGGAGGCGGCGGCGATGATGCGCCGCTTTTTCAGCAGCTTTCGGTTGATTTTGCCCGTATAGCTCTCAGACATGGAACCACTCCTTCTCAATATTAAATTTACTTATTTCTAAGAGTAACAAAAATAATGGTGCTAATTTGAAGAAAGTATACGCGCAAAAGATGCGTTTGTCCAGAGAGAAACCGAGAAAAATTTTTTTGTTGCAAAAACTGCTTTCAATTCTAAAAATTATTGGTATATTAGAACTACAAAATATACAAATAAATTGCCGAAAAACGGCACAGGGAAGGGGCTTTTTTATGAGTGCAACACTGAACGCAAAGGCTTACGGGGCCATGGATTATGGTATGTATCTGGTCTCCGCGGCCGCCAATGGAAGACGGCACGGCTGTATCGTCACCTCTTTCGCACAGGTCACCTCGTCCTATCCGCCCCGTTTTATTGTTACCTTAAATAAGGATCACGCCACTACCGATGCGATTCTGGCGTCCGGCGCTTTCTCCGTGACGCTGCTGGCGGCGGACTGCCCGGAGGAGATTGTCAACACCTTTGGGTACAAATCGGGCCGGGTGGGGGACAAGTTTGCCGGGTTCGAGGCGAAAACGGATGAGGCAGGCTGCCCGTATCTGACGGATCACATGGTGTCCCGCGTCAGCTGCCGGGTGGTGGAAAAGCTGGAGATCGGAAGCTATCTGCTCTTTGTGGGCGAAGCCACTGAGGCGGAGGTCCTCGCCGGGGGAGCGGTTTTGACGCTGGACGCGTTTTCAAGCCGCGGCAAAAGCACGCCGCCCACGGCCACCGTGGTGCGGGAGATGGTGGGCAACGGATTCCGCTGCACCGTCTGCGGTTATATTTACGAGAGCGAGACTTTACCGCCGGACTATATCTGCCCCGTCTGCCACGCGCCCGCCAGTAAATTTGTTCCGAACGACTGAGGTACGGTGCGGAAAATAAGAGGCGTCCACTATGAGAAATCAGACAACCGATTAGCGGTCTGACATATTTATGTGTGCAAAACACACATAAAAATGTATGAGATACACGGTAATAACGGAACTTTTTATAAAGTTAATGAACAGACTTGAACTTTCTGTTGACTTTTCATGACCGAGCAGGTATGGTAGGAAAAAACACCGGCGCAACGGAGCGCCGAGAGGGGAGAAAGCCATGACGATGCGCATGCGTACGAATACCGCCATGTCTTCCACGGCAGCATTTGCCGCGGACGCTTTCTCCTGCGCCCGCGCCGCTTTCAATACTGCCATTCTGATTCTGGACGCCGCTTTTGCGGCGTCCATTTTTGTTGTCCTGCTGGCTCTGGTACTGGTATCCCTGATTAGCCTGCAGAACATTACCCTGATTACCCTGATTAGCCTGCTGGTGGTGCTGCTGATTCCTGTGCGCCTGAAACGGTGACCTGCGTCTGATATCCA
>JAEWYA010000045.1 GCA_023395775.1 Bacillota bacterium | reverse complement strand
GAGCGAGGGTCCACCCGTTCCCATTCCGAACACGGTAGTTAAGCTCGTTTCTGCTCACAATACTTGGCTGGCAACGGCCCGGGAAGACAGGTAGCGCCAACACAGAGCGGACAGTCAAATGGCTGTCCGCTTTTTTCTGCATTTTTTCTTCGTGCAATATTGTTCTCAAAACGACAACAGATGCGCGGCTCTGGCAGCGGAAACGCAGCCAATAATTTGCCCAACCATGAGCATTTGCTCAGATCATTTTACAAGAAATTTCGCTGCCTGTATCCCTTGACGAGTATGATTTAGATTGAGCGGCAGATACTGCTTTTAGCATATTTCTTGCATTTATGGGATTACTATGCTAAAATGAAAAAAATTGAGATATTTATGAAAATGGAGGCGGCGTTTATGGATCGCAAAACGACTGGAATTGTTGCATACCTGACCTGGATCGGACTACTGATTGCGCTGGTTTTTGGCGATCGCGAGGGCGCAAAATTTCACATTAATCAGGCACTGGTGATCTGGCTGGCAGGTCTGCTTGGCATTATTCCCTGCATTGGCTGGGTATGGGGCATCTTCTGCTTCGTCTGCGCGGTGATGGGCTGCATCAGCGCGATCAATGACGAGGAGAAGGAGGTTCCGATACTGGGACAGTTCAAATTGCTGAAGTGAGGTAGAGAAGCCGTGCGGTGCACGGCTTCTTATTTTCAAGGGAGGAAACGCTATGGAGCAAGAGTCCTGGGATCGGGAGTTATATCCCGCGCTGGTAGTGACGCTGACGGCGGGATTTGCGGCTTTCCTGATCTGGCGTTTCTGTCTGGACGCCCCTGCGTTTCCCGCCTGCTGGTTCTTTACGCACTGGCACATATACTGCCCTGCTTGCGGCGGTACGCGGGCCATGATCGCGCTGGCGCATGGGCAGGTTGTACAGGCGTGTTGCTGGAATCCGGCCGTGCCGGTGGGAACAGTTTCCGTGGCGGCGTATTTGCTGACGCAGACGATCTGGCGGCTGCGGGGCCGGCGCGGCCGGGTGCTGCGATACAGCAACCGGTGGCTGTGGGCGTTTTTGCTGCTGATGGCGGTAAACTGCTTAATGCGGAACCTTTTGTGGTTTGGATTGGGGATCGCCCTGTAAAAAAATTTCACATTGCAGCAAACCGCAGCCCCGGCAGGTGCTTCTTATTTCACGTCACAGGAGTTTATGGTAAGGACCACGCCCTTGCAATTCATGATACTTTTGGATATAATAGCACAGAACGTTTGAGGAAATCAGGTGTTGTATGCTTTATCATATTCTGGCCGTGGGTGATGTGGTGGGGGAGCCGGGCCTCTCCCATCTGGAAAAGACACTGCGGCCCCTTAAAAAATTGAAGGACATTGCTTTTACCGTAGTCAACGGGGAGAATGCTGCCTCCATCGGACTGACGCCGCAGCAGGCAGAGCGCATTTACGATGCGGGCGCGGATGTGATTACCCTTGGCAATCACACCTTTGGCAAGCTTCAGATTGCCGATTTTTTGGACGATGCTCCCTATATCCTTCGTCCTGCCAACTATACTGGTCGGGCGCCGGGGCGGGGTTGCGGAATTTATGACCTGAACGGTATCCGTATCCGAGTGGTGAACCTGATTGGGCGGTGCGATCTGAGCTGGGGAGCGGACAACCCCTTTACCGTCATAGATCAACTGCTGGCCGGGGAGAAGACGGACTTCACGCTGGTGGATTTCCACGCTCAGGCTACCAGTGAAAAGCTGGCGATGGGATACTTTCTCGACGGACGGGTCTCCGCCCTCTGGGGGACCCACACCCATGTGCCCACTGCCGATGAACGGGTATATCCAAAGGGAACCGGCTATATCACGGATCTGGGCATGACGGGCGCGGTGGAATCCGTGCTGGGCGTGAATCCGGAGCAGTCGGTGGAGCTGTTTTTGGGCGGCCTTCCGGGCCGGTTTCAAAATCCCGAGGGCCCCTGCAAGCTGCAGGGAGCTATTTTTACGCTGGACAGCGCCACCGGTCTGTGCACCGGTGTGGAGCGGATGGATATCCGATAATTTTTACACATAGAAAAAGGGGAACAGAGCTATGTCGATCGAAAAGGTGAGAGCCTATTTTAAAACACTGGGCATTGAGGGCCGTATTCAGGAATTCGACGTATCTTCCGCTACTGTGGAGCTGGCTGCTCAGGCCGTGGGCGTGGAGGGCGCCCGGATTGCCAAAACCCTCAGTTTCAAGCTGGCAGATCGGGTGCTGCTGATCGTTTGTGCAGGAGACGCCAAGGTGGATAACCGCCGCTATAAGGACCAATTCGGCGGTAAGGCGTCCATGCTGAGTCACGACGAGGCCTCCACGCTGGTGGGCCATGCGGTGGGCGGCGTTTGTCCGTTTGCTGTCAACAAGGGTGTGGAAGTTTATTTGGACGAGTCATTGCAGCGCTTTGCCACTATTTTCCCTGCGGCGGGCAGCAGCAACAGCGCCATCGAGCTGACTTGCGGCGAGTTGGAGAAATACTCCGGCGGAACCTGGGTGGATGTGTGCAAGGGCTGGCGGCCCGACGAGCAATAAGCCATGTTTCGATTTCTTCATGCGGCGGATTTTCATTTGGACAGCGCGTTTCACGCCCTGTCGCCCCAGCGTGCGGCGGAGCGGCGGCGGGAGAGCCGGGAACTGGGATCGCGGCTGGCGGAGGAAGCGCTCCGCCGGGGCGCAGATCTGGTGCTCCTCTCCGGCGACCTGTTCGACGGGACCGATAGCTTTCGGGAGACGCCCGAGGATCTGGCCCGGGGGCTGGGGCGCATTGGCGCCAGTGTGTTCATCGCGCCGGGAAACCACGACTTTTTTAGTCCCAACAGCCCATATGCCACCTTGGAGTGGCCCGAGAACGTATATATTTTCAAATCCGGCCAGATCGAGAGCGTGGATCTGCCAGACCTGAACTGCACCGTCCACGGCGCGGCATTTACCGGGCCGGAGCAGATGTCCGGCCTCTTGAACGGATTTGCCGTCCCTGAGGATGGACGGGTCCATCTGATGACGCTCCACGGAGACGTGGAGCCATCCGCCGCCCGCTACAATCCGATCACGAAGGCGGAGATTGCAGCCAGTGGTCTTACTTATCTGGCGCTGGGACATGTCCACGCCGCCTCCGGACCGCAGAGGTGCGGAAAGACCCTTTGGGCATATCCCGGCTGCACGGAAGGCCGGGGCTTTGACGAGTTGGGGGACAAGGGCTTCTATTTCGGCACCGTGTCCGACGAGGGCGCGGTGACACTGGAATTTGTGCCTTTTGCCCGGCACCGCTATGAGATCATGACCGTGGACATAACGGATAGGGATCCCCGGGAGGCGCTGGAAGCGGCTCTGCCCGCGTGGACCACGGACGATCTGTACCGTATTTTACTCACTGGAGAGACCGATGAGCGGGGAATTGACCTGACGGCCCTGGAAACGCTTTTCTCCGGCCGGTTTTACGCGTTGGAGCTGCACGACCGGACCCGCGTCCGGCGGGATGTATGGGCGAGGGCGGACGAGGATTCCCTTCGAGGAGAATTTCTCCGTCGCCTTCGCAATCGGTACGATGCCGCGGCAGACGACAAAGAGCGGGAAAACGTGAACCGCGCCGTACGGTTTGGCCTTGCGGCGCTGGACCACCGGGACATTTTGTGAGGGTATGCAATGAAAAAAATTCTGTTGATTGGAACCGGCGGCACCATTGCCTCTCAGGTGACGGAGGACGGTCTGGCTCCCGAGCTGACCAGCGCGCAGCTTTTGACCCATATACCCGCCATTTCCAGCATCTGTCAGGTTGAGAGCCTGCAGCTTTTGAATCTGGACAGCACCAATATCGCGCCGACTCACTGGCTGCGGATGGTACGGTGTATCCGGGACCACTATCTGTCATACGACGGCTTTGTCCTGACCCACGGTACGGATACCATGGCGTATACCGCCGCAGCCCTCAGCTATCTCATTCAGGGCAGCCCCAAGCCCATCGTCCTCACCGGGGCTCAGAAGCCCATCGGGTTTGATGTGACGGACTCCAAGGTGAACCTGACGGACGCGTTCCGGGTGGCATCGTCCGATATGCCAGGCGTGTCGCTGGTGTTCAACGGAAAGGTGATCTTGGGGACCCGGGCGCAAAAAGTTCGATCCAAGAGCTTCGAGGCGTTTTCCAGCATCGACTATCCGTTCCTGGGAGTCCTGCGGGACGGTGTGTTGCTGCCCTACATCCGGCAGGACTGTAAAGACAAGCCTACATTTTGTGAAAATTTGAATACCAGCGTTGCCCTGCTGAAGCTGATTCCCGGTACGGATCAGGCGCTGCTGGATTATCTGCTGGAGCGGAACGACGCGCTGATCATTGAGTCCTTCGGAGTTGGCGGTCTGCCCGATTACGAGGGCGCGGACTTCTGCGGCAGCGTCTGCCGCTGGACGGCGAAGGGGAAGCTGGTGGTGCTGACCACGCAGGTGCAGAACGAAGGCAGCGACCTTGGCATCTACCACGTGGGCCACCGGCTGAAAGGGGCGCCCGGCGTCCTGGAGGCCTTTGATATGACCACCGAGGCGGTGACGGCGAAGCTGATGTGGATTATGGGAAAGACACGGGATCCGGCGGAGATTCAGCGCCTGTTCTATGCCCCCGTGGCCCACGATATTTTGTGGCCCGCGGAGAACTGACATGGAATTCATCCCAAAGCAGGAGTTTAATCTGGAGAAGATTGCGGACAGCGGACAGTGCTTCCGGCTGAAACGGCTGGAACCAGGGCACTTTCGTCTGACGGCTCGGGAGCGGTGCGTGGAGTTGACGGAGCGGGCCGACGCCTGGGTGCTGGACTGCCCGACGGTGGAGTTCGACGGACTCTGGCGGAGCTATTTCGATCTGGACACGGATTACGCTGCGCTTCGCGCTGCCGTACCGGAAAAGGACGCGTACCTGACCGCCGCAGCGAAGTTCGGCATGGGCATCCGCATTTTGCGGCAGGACCCATGGGAGATGCTGGTGACGTTTATCATTTCCCAGCGGAAGAACATCCCCGCTATCCGCGCCTGCGTGGAGGCACTCTGCGCCCGATACGGGGAAAGCCTTGGCCGGGAATATGCGTTTCCGACTCCGGCGGCGCTGTCCAGGGCCGGAGAGGAGGGCCTTCGGACCTGCGCGCTGGGCTATCGCGCCGGATATGTTTTGGCAGCGGCACGGCTGGTGCAGACGGGGGCGCTGGACCTTGGGGCACTGGCGTCCCTGGGCGACGCGGAACTGCTGGAGGCATTGATAGCCGTCCCCGGCGTGGGGGCAAAAGTCGCCAGCTGTGTATCGCTGTTCGGCTATCATCGTATTGCCGCGTTTCCACGGGATGTGTGGATCAACCGGGTGGTTCGGGAGCACTACCGGGGCAGGTTTCCGCTGTACCGCTATAAGGGGTTTGCGGGGGTAATGCAGCAGTATCTGTTTTACTACGCACGGTATGAAGGGAAAAACGTAGCTGTATGAGAGGGCCCTTATGCCCCTAATCTTTTTAGCTCAATCAAATTTGCTGCAATTTTTAAAATTATGGCCGAGCGGAGGGTACATTCCTTCCGCCCGGCGGTTTTTTTCTTTACTTCCGCGGAGACTTGCGCTTGCCGCCGCCTCGAAGACCCATCTGTTCCGAGAGCGTTCGATATAGCTTTTCCGGGTCCACGGGCTTGTCCAGATGGGCGTCCATTCCGGCGGAGAGGCTGGCTTTTACGTCAAAATCGAAGGCGTTGGCGGTCATGGCGATGATGGGGATGGTTTTCGCGTCACTCTTGTGGAGGGCACGGATGGCCCGCGTGGCACTCAGACCGTCCATGATAGGCATCCGGATATCCATCAGGATCGCGTCGTAATAACCCGCGTTGCGCTGAATAAACAGGTCTACACCCTGCCGTCCGTCCTCCGCGTGCTCCACCTCCACGCCAACTTTGCTCAAAAGCTTCACGGCGATGGTGGCGTTGAGCGGATGGTCCTCACACAGAAGAACGCGTCTGCCCTGAAGGTCAAAGAAAGCCGCTGCGTCGTCGGAGACCGGCGGCTGATATCCCTCCAGCAGTTCGAAGGGTAATTCAACGGCCACTGCCGTCCCCTCGTTCAGCTTGCTGCAAATGGATATGGTGCCGCCCATCAAATGCACCAGATTCTGCACGATGGGCAGGCCCAGCCCGGTACCCGCATATTTGTTGCTCTGAGAGTTCGGCTCCTGGGCAAAAGGCTCGAAGGCGTGCTGCAAAAACTCCTCGCTCATGCCGACGCCGCTGTCTCGGATGGTTATCCGGACAAGACAGCGTCCTTCCTCCCGACTGAGACATTCCTCCAGGCATTCGATTTTCCCAAACCCGGGTGTGAACTTTACGGCGTTGGACAGCAGGTTTGTAAAGATCTGCCGCACACGCACGCGATCCACATTGATGTAGTCATTCCGAAATCCCATGAATTTCGCAACGATTTTAATGCCCTTCTTCTGCGCGGACTGCGAGATGCCGGCGAGGGTTTGTGTAATCAGTTCAGCGGCGCGCACCGGCTCCTTATGCAGTTCTATTTTTTGGCTCTCGATCCGGCTCATGTCCAGCGTGTCGTTGATCAGGCTCAGAAGATAGTTGCTGGAATCGCGGATGGCGGAGAGATTCGCCTGTGCCTCCGGAGAAAGGCCGGGCAGATCGATGGTCAGCGCGGTCATGCCAAGAATGCCGTTCATGGGTGTGCGCATGTCGTGGCTCATGCGGGAGAGAAAATCCGTCTTTGCCGCATTGGCGCTTTGCAGGGCCAGGTTCTGACGGCTGGTTCGACGGGCAAATACCAGAAGGGATGCCAGCGTCGCCAAGAGGCCTGCAAGGGCAGTCAATAGGATGAGACTTTGCATAGGATAATTGTGGATTAGGGCCAGCGGGCTGCTGGCTTCCGGTCTGGCCGCCTGCGCGCCGATGATCAGCTGCTCCATTTCGTCGTCGCTGATGGTGTTCAGCGTCTTGCTGAGAACGGAATTGAGCGTATCGTCTCCCCGGGTGACGCCGAAGCAGACACTGTGGTTATAATCGTCTGTCAGGATGGGAATGAGATTTCCGTACTGATACATGCTGAGATAGTACTCCGCAATGTAGTTATTCAAAATAGTGATGTCCGCCTGACCGGAGGAGACCGCGCGAATACATTCCTCATAGTTGTTGAAGTACAGAATCTGGTTCGGAGAGAAGTCCCGCTCGATGAGCTGGTCCGGATCCTCAGAACTGGGCACGGCGGCCACGGTGCAGGAGGAAAGGTCAATGGAGGAGTTTTTCCGCTGCAGACAGTAGTAATTCGATGTGAAAAATGCGTCGGTGATGCTGACGCCATCCTCTCCTGCGTGGGAGAGATCATGAGAATATCCCGACAGAACAACAGTTTTCCCCTGTGCGTCAAGCTCCTCCAGCATGTCGCGGGAAACCGCCTCGTACTCCACGCCCAGCTTTTCACACAGCCGCTTGGCAAGCGCGGGGAAGTAGCCCTTATACTCGCCGTCCTCCAGTCGGGAGAGATACCCCTCGTCATCGGCGAAGGCAAAGCGCAGGGTACCGACGGAGGCCACATAGTCGGATTCTGTTTTGGTCAGCGGAACGGAAACCCGCTCCGGAAACCATTTTTTGTACAGGTCGGATAAAAAGAGCGGCTCGTCCAGCTCCAGCTGCCCCAGAGCATCGTCCAAAAGAGCAAGAGAGGGGTCATTCAGCCGCATGGAAATGTGGTTGGTGGCGTTGTTGAACCGGGCCAACATCTTCATGTCATCCGACAGATCCATTACATTGGAGATCACCGCGTCTACTTCTCCGGCATTCAGCTTGGCCCGGCACTCGTTGTATTCGCTGCAGATAACCAGTTGGTCCTCACTGATTCCAAGGCCCGGAAGACAGGAGGCGATATTCGTACTGGCCAGCAGTCTGCCGGAGACCGCAATTTTCAGGCTGTGAAAGCTGTCATAGTCACAGTAGTACAGCTCCTCGTTGGATTTGAGCGTCATGAGGACGTGATAGGTGTTCAGGACCGGGTGATTGCTGTAGCTGAGAATGGCGGAAGGAGCCGTGGGCAGAGAGACGGGCATCCGAAGGTCCGCTTCGCCGCTGAGCAGCATCTGCCGGGTACTCTCCCAGCTGGACGCTGCTACATATTCAAAGGTTATTCCGGTGTACTGTGTCAGCTTGTTCAGAAGCTCCACACCGTATCCTGCCTCATTGCCGGAAACGTCATATTCAAAAAAGCCGTCCAGCGGGCAGAACGCCACTTTTAGCGCAGAGGAAGGCTCTGAGGCGGCGCAGGGC
>JAEWYA010000041.1 GCA_023395775.1 Bacillota bacterium | reverse complement strand
CGCAGTACAGAGGCTTGGCTCAGGTGACAAACTGGGTGAAGCTTAAATTTGCTACCATGAATCTCAAAAAGCTGGCAAGATGGAAATGGAACCATCGTGCATCTTCCCGGATTTTTGCTGTTTTTCTTTCCGTTTACGATTAGAACCCAGCTGCGGCTTGTTGTGCAGCTGGGTTCTTCGACAGACTGAAGGGAGCGGTGGAATATATTCCACCGCTCCCTTTTCAGATAGTCCCCCAATTTAAACTCCACAATCTTTCCGCAAAACTTGCCCTATTTTGAGTTTTCGCCGCCACTCTTCCGCTTTGGCAGCAAATCCAGCAGTGCCAGCGGCGATATCTCCTCCTTCGCCGCGTCCTGATTTGCGTCCATGGCCTTGCGCAGCTCGTTGCGCAGGATCGTCATACTGCGGGGCGCTTTGATGGCCAGCCGAACCCGTCCGCCCGGCTCGACGGAGACCACCGTCACCTCAATTTCGTCTCCAATCAGCAGGGACTCCCCGGGCCTTCTCTGCAGGATCAGCATGATGCCGCCTCCCCCGACCGGAACTCCGACAGGCGATGACGCATCTCATAGCCACCATCCTCTAAAATAGACTGCATCGCCGCGCCGGTATCCTCGTTCACCGCCACGGGACACTTCAGGTTCACCGTGCTCTCAGACACGGGATCACGCACCACGCACAGCACATAAAAACTCAGATCCTGACTTTTTCCGACGCCCAGCGCCTCCAGTTCCGCCTCCTGCAGCTTGGGAGCATAATCCGGATTCAGTGAAAACGGATTCATCGCCACAAAAGCTAGCTCCGGGGTCTTCACGCTCTGAAAGCACAGCAGCGTCCCGTCGCTGTCCGCAAACGGGAGAAGCAGAAATTGCTTTTCCTGCTCAAAGCCGAACAGGCCGTCCCGGAAATGAAGCACATCCGCAGGCTCATACGTAACCTGTCCAAAATACTTCGTTCTGATCTGCATGAGGTCTCCTTCCTTTTTGCGCGGGCCTCAGGCCTCCACATCGAAAGACGGGTCCGCAGAGGGCGGCACATACAGTGCCCCTCCCACATATTTGATAACCACATCCGGCTGCTGCGTGACAGTGAACTGGATGTCTCCGGGAATGAATTTGAAGTTTCCCTGCTGGTTTCGCCAGTCAAAATTCATTTTGTCCATCTCATAGCGGATATTCAATTCGCCCTTGTCCCAGGAAATGTCCGCCCCCTGCTTTGGAATAAACTGAATTCCCACATTGGTCTTCAGGTTCTTCACCTGAGCATCGGCGGCAAATTTTGTGATCATTTCCTCTCCAATCTTTGCCTGCAGAAGGAGCTGGCCCTGCTGCGCATAGGTGGCCGTTGCCTCGTACGCAGCCTGCTTTCCAGCCTGCGCGTTATTTTTAATCTGGGTCGCCAGTGTTGGAAAAACAGAATTGCGGGCCTCGAACGTATCCAGGTTTACGCGGATGGGCTTACTCCGAATGCTCAGGCCGCCCTGGTCCCGGGTAATCTCCATATCCACCGTGGATCGGCTGTATTCCAGCTTCGCATCTGTAATCCGCATCTCGATCTCAATCGGTACGGACTTGATTTCGATCAGTGGATAGGTCATTGCTTTCACTCTCCTTTTATTTTTACCTCTCTCAAATTAAAAATGTTTCTTCGCAGCGGAAACTGTATGAATTGCCGTTAATTCATATAGTCGATCAGTGACTGGGACAAAATGCTATTACCGACCTTCAGCGCCGCGTTGTAACAATACTGCGCCCATGAAAAGTCCGTGATCGCGGAAGCCAGATCCGCCTGCTCAATTCCCAAAATCTGCTCGTTCAGGTTGTCCGCTAACTCGGTCAGGCGGTTTTCGCTGGTGGTAAGGTAAGAGGTCTTCCCATCAAGAGCCGTCCACTGGTTCGTGATCTCAGAGATGCTGTCGGTCAGCTTGCCGGTCAGCCGGGTGGCGTCCGTCTGATCCTGATCCGAGGCCCACGCGCCGGTATCCGCGTCGCACCGGCTGAAAATGTCAGACAGCTTCTGCATAATAGAGACCATGTTCTTGGGATCGCCGTCCTCATCCACGCCGTAGCCGATGAAGCTGATACCGCTGAGAGCGCCGTTGAACGCACTGGAGGAAACCAGCTCTCCGCCCACTTCCGCAAGGCCGCTGCCCACGTCCACATAGCTGGTCTCCTGCGCCAAGGCCTTCAGCGCCGCCGCATTCGCCGGGTCGTCCACCTTGACGCCGCGATAGGTCAAATACTTGCTGCCGTCACCGGCGGTCTCCATCTGAAATGGCGCGTCGTCCAGGGAGTCCTTTCCACCGAAGATGAAAGAAGAGCCGTACTGGGAATTCATAATCTGCACAATGGACTCCGCCGAGCTCTCAAGCACCTCCCCCAAAGGCTGGCGGCCGGATGCATTGGCATCGTTCAATCCCGCCAGAGAAGATATCTTTGCCTGTCCATCCGCCAGATCGCTCTTGACGCTTTTTAGCGCGTCGCAGGCGGCGGAGAATTTACTGTTCAGAGTCTTTGTGCTATCCAGCTGCGCATTGGTGCGGGAGAATGAGCGGCGCAGCTTAAACGCCTGCGTCGCCGACGCGGGGTCCTCTGCATAGCTGGTGTAATTGCTTTGAGTCAAAACCTTGGTCCGGGCTAAGTTCACTGCATTGGACGTGCGCATCAGGCTGGACTTATAACCGCGCAGCGTTCCGTTTGTCGTAACACGAATCATCTGCATATCCCTCCTTTATCGACCGACTGTGCCGGTGCCATTAATCAGCTTATCCAAAACCTCGTCCAGCGTCGTCATCAATCGGCAAGCGGCAGCGTAGGACTTCTGATACTGCATCATGTTCGTGGCCTCGTCGTTGAGATCCACGCCGGATACACTGTCCCGGCTGGTATCCAGCGCCGTGGCGGAAACAGAGTAGTTATTCAGCAGCGTCGTGGTGCTCTTGGTATCGGTTGCCAGCGTCTCTTCGATATTGGTAAACATCTCTTCAAAGCTGCCGTTGAAAAACTTCGTGGTTCCGTTCACCGCGCCGCTGACCATATCTCCGGGCTTGTAGTCTTGCTTTCCGTCGAACTGCGCGAGGATGTGGAGGATGTTCCGGTTGTCGCTGCTGCCCACTGAGCTTTTACCTTCCAGAGCCTGAAAGGAGTTCTGAAGAACAGAGGCATCGGTAGACCAGCTCTTTGAAATTGAGATGTTGGCGGCAGTGATGTGGTCGGGGTCGTCGCCCTTAGTGCTGTTGCTGAACAGCACGCCGCCAAGAGCCACGCCGTTGGTCCCCAGCAGTGCCTTCTGTGCGGGCGTCAGAACATCCTTATCTTTATTGGAAATAGCAACACCGGCAACTTTAAGCTCGTTCCCGCTGCTATCAACGTAATTCCCGGAGCTGTTGTACATATACCCAGTGTTCGCGGCGTTCAGCACGGAGGCAAATTTCTGAGCCAGAGAATCCAGCGCATTCTGATAATAGGGGATTCCCCGCTTGGTGGTGGCATCCGGATCCACCTCCGCCATGGCCACGGTTGTAAACTCGCCCGCCTCGGTCAGCAGTTCCCTGCTGGCCTGCAGGGAGCCGTACAGTTCGGTGTCTCCGAACAGATGCCCAGAACCAGCCAACACAGTGCCATTGCGGTTCGTCAGATCCGAGAGGGTCAGCGCATATTCCACCTTCTGCGCATCGGGCGCATTAGTTGTTGGGGTGCCGTCCGGCTTCAAATATGGAGGCAAACTGGGATCACTTTCGTAGGCGGGATTGCCAACCAGCCGGCTATTGTCAATGGTCAGCTGTCCCGCGTAGTTGCCGTCTACAAGAGTGGTCGAAGGATCGCCGGAGGTCTTGATGACCAGTTTGTCAACGGTTTTCCCCGCGCCCACGCTGACCGGCGTGTAGGTCACGTCAATCTTCAGGTACTGGGACAGCTCGTCGAGCTGCAGATTCCGCTGATCCCGCAACTCCAGAGCGGAGTCCCCGTAAATTTCACTTTTCTGGATGTTTTCATTCAGCGTCTGAATGTTTTTAAGAATATCGTTAACGGTTGAAACATCTTTTTGCAAACCGTTCGCCTGATTCTCCTCCACTTCCCCCAGCCGCTTCGCATAGTTGTTCATCAACTTCACCAGCGAATCGGCGGAGGAACGCGCCAGGGTCAAAAATTCATCTTCCGTGGACTGGTCGCCGGTCAGCTTCGCCAGTTGGTCCCGCAGGTCCTGAAACTGAGCGGCCATGATTCCCTCGCCTTTATTCCCATCGCTGCCTTTGCCAACCTCGTCCAGGATGTTGCTCAGTTCCTCGAGCCCCCCAAGCTTGGCGTCCAGCGCGCCCACACTGGAGTTCTCATTGCGGTAACGGATATCCAGATAAGGGTCCCGGAACTGAGACATGCCCGTGACCAGCACTCCGGAACCAGTTGTTCCGCCGAATGCCGAGGCATAGTGATTCGTGGCGCCCACGCGCAGACTGACCTGGTCTACCGCCTGCCGCGTATAGCCCGTGGTATTGATGTTGGCGATATTGTTTCCCGTTACGTTCAGCGCCTTTTGAGCTGCGTAGATACCCAGGCGCGCCGTGGTAAACGCCCCAAATGTCGTAATATCCATCGTATCCTCCTCACTTTCCGCAATCCCGGTGGGATCAGGCTCTGAAATCCGTCCTCAAGCGGGACGGAAGCTGCGGAGACTCCTCCTGATAACCCGTCTGCGCACCGGCATCAGGGTCCGCTGCCCGCAGAATTTTTTCGACCTGATGGAGGTTGCACTCCAGCGTATCTCTTGCTACTTCAAACGCGCCGCGGTACAGCGCGTACTGACGGCACAGCTGTTCCACCGTCTTCTTCGTCTCCTCGCGGTACTCGGCAGGGGCATAGTTCAAAAGCTCCCGCAGGCGTACGCCCTGCAGGCCCAATGACAGCAGCATCGCGTCCCGCTTCTGATCACAGGACCGCATGGTCAAGGACAGCGCCTGTTCCCGCTTCATGCACTCATTCAGCCCATCCAGATCATCTGTCTGGACAAACTCCGCCTTTTTCTGCTCCACTTCGGTGATCTCATCCAGCGTAGCGCCCAAGTCCCGCAGAAAAACAAGATAATCCCTGAAGCCGCTCTTATTCATACGCTTACCCTCCCAACAGCATTGCCGAAGCAATGGAGACGGAATCCAAGCGGTATGTACCGCTTTGGATCTGATCGCGCAGCTGTTGGATATCACCGGTGCTGGTGGATGCGCGGATATCCTGCACCAGACGGGCAGCCAGTTCCTTTTGGAACCGGGACTCGCCCGAGGACAGCTGGGAAATATCCACCTGATCAAATGTGCCGCCAGTCTCCCGGCCCTTTTCGGTGCCGCGCGCGGACTGGGTGCTCTGCAAACTCTGTGTGCCGGTCAACGCCTGCGCATATGCCGCAGCCCCGGTGGCCTCGGTTGTAATTCTCATTTTTCGGCGCTTCCTCCGTTCTGTACGATTTGGTTCTTGTTTCCTGTCTGAAGCAGCTTTCCGATCGCTATTCTCATATCTTCATTTCCTTGTTCGAGTATGCCGTCCTATTATGCGGCATACGAAAATGCATCTAACTTTTATTTCGGCATCTGTCTCAAAAACATAAGATAGATAATGCAAAAAAAATTCAGTTCGACCCATTATTTTACAAAAGCAATCTAACCCAATGCAGAAAAAGGGGCCCCCGGCTATGCCGGAGGCCCCTTTTTCTTACATATACCTGCCGGGATTTTTCGTTTACAGGCTCTTCAGGTGCCGGAGCAACACGCCGGCGATCTTCTCACAGGACGCCTGAATCTGTACCGCGCCGATATCAAAGGCCACCATTGGCATTCCGTATACAACGGAAGACTCCTTATCCTGCCCAATGGTATAAGCTCCGGCCTTGCGCATGGCCAAAAGGCCGTCGGACCCGTCGTGGCCCATGCCGGTCATGATGATACCGGCCATCTTGTCCTTCACATTGTCCGCCATGGACTGGAACAGCACGTCCACCGACGGGCGGTGTCCGCTGACCCTGTCTCCGGGCTTGCAAGCCACCCGGTACCGGTTTCCGATCCGCACCACGCGGCATTGGAGATCCGCTGGGGCCACCAACGCAAGCCCCCGGCTCAGCTCATCGCCGTCCGCCGCCTCCCGAACTTCCATGGCGCACAGTCGGTCCAGCCGCTCCGCATACATTTTGGTAAATCCGGGGGGCATATGCTGCACAATCACCATGGCGGGAATGTCCGCCGGAAGGCGCTTCATGACCTCCAGCGTGGCTTCGGTTCCGCCCGTGGAAGCTCCCAGTCCAATTATCATCTGGTCCAAAGCCAGCTTGGGTCCCAGCAGAGGAACGGCATCCGCTGCCGCCAAAGTCTGCGCCGCCCGGGCCGGATAGCTGGTCCGGACCTTGGCGTAGGCCGACACCACGATCTTCTGGGTCAGCGTATTGATAAATTCCTCCTTGCTCTGACTTCCATCCGGTTTGCGGACAAAATCCACTGCGCCCGCATCCAGCGCGTCGAATACCCGCAGGTTCAGGGACGATACCAGAATCACAGGCACCTGATAGCTCGGCAACAGCTTTTTGAGGAGATCAATGCCGCTCATATCCGGCATTTCCACATCCAGCGTCATCACGTCCGGACGGACCTCCTGCACCTTTCGCTGGGCATCCGCCGCGTTGACGGCATAACCCACCACCTGAATGTTTGTCCTTGCGGACAGCCCGCTGATGATATAACTCCGCGCCACTGCGGAATCATCCACCACCATCACACGGATCACTTTTTTCAATAATGACATACTGTCCCGCCCTCCCCTGCGTCGGGTTTTACGAGCTCGGGATATTTCAGTTCCCTAGCGCTTTTGGAAGGTAGCCGGCGCCAGATAACGATATCCGGGATTGCGGCCCATTGTCTCCGAATGACCGATCAGAAGGTATCCGCCGGGCTCAGTCGCTTCGCAGAAACGGGCGACCAGCTCGTCCTTCGTCTGTTGATTGAAATAAATCATCACATTCCGGCAGAAGATCACGTCGAACTTCAGCCGGAACCGAATGGGTTCCATCAGGTTAAACGTACGAAAAATCACATTGTCCCGGATGACGGGCGCCACCTGATATTGTCCCTCCGTACCAAAGGGGACAAAGTACTTGGACTTCCACGTGGGCGGTATGGTATCCGGAAGATTGTACTTTCCCTGCTGCGCCTTGGCCAGTGCCTGCTGAGAAATATCGGTGGCCAGCACCCGGGTGTCCCACCGCCCGGCCTCGGACCCCAGAAAATCCTTGATATACATGGAAATGGTATACGGCTCCTCTCCGGAGGCGCACCCCGCGCTCCAGATGGACAGAGTCCTGTTGCCCTGGTGGCGCTGGACAACATCCGGGAGGATGGTGTTGCGGAAGAAATCGAAATGCTCCTGCTCCCGCATGAAAAACGTATAGTTGGTCGTCAGCTTGTTAATCACCAGCTCTACGTCATTGGGGTCCTGCTTTTCAAGCAAGTGGTCGATAAACGGGCCGAAGCCGGCATATCCCTTTGCCTTGACTGTGTAGGAAAGCCGTCCGGAAATCAGCTGCCGCTTTTTGCTCAGGTCGATCCCATAGCGCTGCTGGATGAAATTCACCAGCCGCCGGAAATCGCTGTCGGTAATCTCCAGAGGGGCAAAGGAAGATTCCACGTTCTTCTGCTCTTTTTCCTCCATGCTCAGTGCTCCAGCAAAACGGCGCTGTCCAGCTCCAGCATGGTCCCGCCGTCCGGCAGGGAGCTCATGCCGCACATCAGCTTCTGACTGTTGGTGGCGGGCATGGGCAGGATGGAGCTGCGGGGCAGCTTCACCATCTGATCCACCCGGTCCACCAAAATGCCCAGCTGCGTGCCGTTGACATTCAGCACGATGATGGACTGTTCATCGGCGCTGGGCTTTCCCAGGCGCAGACGGATGCTGACGACGGGGACAACCTCCCCGCGCAGGTTGATAATGCCGCATACATAGTCGGGCAGCATGGGAAGAGGTGTAATAACCTGGTTGATCAGGGCCTCCACCACACAGTCCACCCGGACTCCTATCCGCAGGGCGTCGCACCGAAACACCAGGTACTGCTCCACTTCCTCTTCCAGTCCGGCCCGCGCGGAGGTCCCGTCGTCTATCATATTCATCGCTTCGTTCTCCATATCTCAATGACCCTCTCTTTCTGTTTCGACGCGCTCACTGTATGGCCGAGTAAAGATTGGACACGTCCAGGATCACGCTGATATTCCCGTCGCCCAGAATCGTGCAGCCGGTAATGCCGTGTTGCTTAATATTAAAGGTGTTGATATAATTGGGAAGCGGCTTCACCACCACCTGCTGCTCGCCCAGCAGCTCATCCACGAACAGGCAGTAGGTGCACTCGCCCGATTCCACCCACATCAGGATGCCGTCTTCAATTTTGTCGTACCCGCTGTCCAAGCCGTAAACATCCTTTGCGCGGATAACGGAATAAAAGTTGTCCATGACCTTCACCATCTCGCCCTGGGCGGCGTCGTGAATGATGTCGCCGTCGCTCATCTTGAAGGACTGGCGGATATTGTTGATGGGGATGGTGAAGATGGAGGAGCCCACGGAAACCTCCATCCCGTCCAGAATCGCCATGGTCAGGGGGATCTTCAGCGTGGTGGTCATGCCCTTGCCGGGCTCACTGGTCAGCACCACGGTGCCGCCCACTTCCTCCACGTTTTTCTTCACCACGTCCATGCCCACGCCGCGGCCGGAGAACTCCGTCACCTCGGTATTGGTGGAGAAGCCGGGCATCAGCAGGAAGTTGATAATCTCCTTGCGGCTGTACTCGATCTCGGGGCTGGCAAGCCCGGCGTCGACGGCCTTTTTCAGCACCTTGTCATAGTCCACGCCGCGGCCGTCATCCTTCACCTGAATGATGACCTCGCCGCCGGTATGGCTGGCAGAGAGGATAATCTCGCCCTCGGGGTCTTTGCCCGCGGCAATGCGGTCCTCCTCAGACTCCTCGATGCCGTGGTCCATGGAATTGCGGACGATGTGCATCAGGGGGTCGCCGATTCCGTCCACGATGGTCTTGTCCACCTCTGTGTCCTCGCCTACCAGAGTCAGCCGCACCCTCTTGCCCAACTTCTTGCCCATATCCCGAACAATGCGCTGCATCTTTTGGAAGGTGGCCAGCACAGGGACCATGCGCAGCGACATGGACACGTCCTGCAGCTCGTCGGTCAGCTTGCGCAGCTGCCGGGCGGACTTTGTGAAGTTGTCCAGCTTCAAGCCCTTCAAGTCCGGAGAGGCCGTGACCATGGACTCGGTGATGACGATTTCGCCCACCACGTCCATCAGTTGATTCAGTTTGCTGAGGTTCACGCTGATAAGGCTCTCTTTCGGATGGGAGCCCATTCCCTGTGCGGCGGCAGGGGTGGCCGGAGCGTTTTTGCCGGCTGGCTTCTCCTGTGCAGGCTTCGATGCGGCAGCATGGCTCTCCTGCGCCGCGGGCGCCGCAGTTTTAGCGTTGGGAGCCGCAGCCTTTGATACCTCCTGCCGAGCGGGCGGGACAGCCGGATTGTCGAATGCCTGATAGCCCCGGACAGAGCCGGAGCCGGACACCACCTGGATGGCGCCGGCGCGGTCCATCTCCCTGCGGAAGGACAGCACAAAGCCCTGGGACACAATGGTCTCGATCGTGGCGGCGTTGGTCTCCACATCTTCGGGGAAAAACGTAAAGTTTTCCTCGCCGCAGATGCCGTGAAACTCCGTCACCAGCATAAACGCCCGCAGATTCTCCATCCCCACGCCCTCGTCAAAGAAAACGCGCAGGCCATACGGGAACCCTGCGTCCGCCGCCTCCGGGGCAGCAGGTACGGCGGAAGCGGCGGGTGCGGAGGCCGCATCCCCGGCTCCGTTCGCATCCCCTTGAATTTTAGCGATCAGACTATTAATTTTTTCCAACAGTTTGTCGATGTCATTGGATAGAGGCTGGCCGTTCTGGACCTTTTCCACCTGGCTCCGGAAAAAGTCAATGGCCAGGAACATCATGTCGAACAGCAGCCCCCGATCCGGGTCCGGCACCGCTTCCATGGTCCTTTCGCGGATGATGAAGAACATATCCTCAATCCGATGGGCCACCGTGGTAAGGGATTCGTATTCCATCATGGCGGAAGCGCCCTTGATGGTGTGCATGATGCGGAATATTTCATTCACATCATTCTGCGTAAAGGTGTCCGCCTGTTCCGCCGCGAGGACGATGCTGTCCAGCTGCTCCAGCAGGGTGTTTGTCTCATACAAATATGTATCCAGAATGCTTTCGTTTCCGCCATTGTCCATAAAATGCCGCCTCTCTCTCTTTTTTAGGGACGAGAATCCGGGTCCCCTCCAAATATTCAACAATTTATCTTATATATCGTCAGTTTTTAAAAAAAGTTAACGCGCTCCCAAATATTTCCGAAGCTCTCATTCCCCACATCCGGAAGAGCGCCGACCTTTCTGTGTTTTTCATTATAATGTTTTCTGCCCCGCGCGTCAACGAATTGATTTTAATTTGTTCCAAGTTTATGAAATTTTTGAAGTAATGAAACGGAGCTGAACCTATGCCGGATATTATGAATGTCACCAATCCCGTTCCCGGGTACGACACAGCCGCCAGCAGCCGCGCCATCCCCAACTCGGCCAACGATCCCAACATCCAAAACGTCCCCAATCCGAGCCGGGTCAACCGTCCGGACTCCAACAGCGGCCAGCAGCACAGCGCCGGTGAGGATGCCAATTCTTTCCCCTTGCGGTATGATTCGAATTTTCAGGCCTTCCTCCAGCGGATCACAGACAGCGGCGGCAGCGTCTCCGCCGATCTGCTCCGCTCACTGATGGGCGGGTCTCAAACGGCGGTTTCCTCCGGTCTTCGGGCCGGGACCGCAGGCGACCTCTCCCAGACTCTGAATATGCTTCAGATGAACGAAGGGGAGTTTCTGCGGTTTCTCCAAAATCAGGTCGCTTCCGGCAGCCGCTTCGGCGGGTCGCTTTTCAACATCCTTCGCGGCGCATATCACGCCAGCGACTCCCAGAATCTCAGAAGCGATATCCTGCAATTTCTCAAGCAGTACAGCGACTATTCCTCCACCGGCCACATTGAGGACAATCTCCTGCGCAGCCTGAACCGGATCACCGCCTCTCTTCCCCGGAGCTGGGGCGCTCAAGTGGCGAATTTCATCGCTCAGCTGCAAAACAGCATGCAATCCGGTGACCGGGCCGGAGCGCTGAAGCTTCTTCAGGGGCAGATCCTCCCCTATCTCTCCGACTATGTCTCCCGCTCCCACGATATGGGCCGGGTCCGGTCCGCCCTGTCCATGCTGACGCTGGATATTGCCCGGTATGAAAACGGCTCTCAGGAAGGCGTTTTGCACGCACTGCGACAGCTTTTTAACTATTCTTCCCTACGGGACGCTCTGGGCGGAGACCCGCGGGGCGCGGGGGACGCGGTCCTGCTTCAGATGCTGAAAAACACACCTTTTGAGCGCTTTGGAAGGAACAACGCCTTTGCCGACCAGCTGGCCTCCGCCGCCGACCTGGCTCTTCGCGGCTCCGCCGGACCGGAGGCTCAGGAGCAGTTCCAGGCCATGGTTTCGTCCATGCTGGTGAATGAAAGCGTGTACATGACGGTCAATCATTATATTCTTCCGCTTGTATGGAACGACAGAATGATGTATTCTGAGATGTGGGTAGACCCGGACGCGGACCGGGACGCCGACCAGCCCTTCGGGCAGCGGGACGGAGCGCGTACCTTGCGCTTCCTCCTGAAGGCGGATATCCAATCTCTGGGCCTTTTTGATATCGTGGTCACCAGCCGGGGGAATTCCGTGGACCTGGCCGTGCGGTGCCCCGATTCCGTGGCCCCGTTTTCTGAGGTCATCCGGGGGTCCCTGACCGGCATTTTGTCGGACAACGGCCTGAACGTGGGGTCCGTGGATGTTGGAAAAATGGTCAGACCCTTGACGGTCTCGGAAAATTTTCCTAAAATCTTTGATGGAAAGGACAGTATCAATGTCAGAGCCTGAAAACAAAAAAACTCCCGCCGGCCGGGCAGTCGCCCTGCAATACGGAAGCAGCGCCGCGCCGGTGGTGGTGGCCTCCGGCATGGGATATCTGGCGGAAAAGATCGTGGAGGTGGCTGCGGACAGCGGCGTTCCCGTCTACGAGGACAATTCGCTGGCCACCATGCTGTCCCAACTGGAGCTGGGGCAGGAAATCCCCCCGTCCCTCTATCAGGCAATCGTGGACATCTACGTATACTTCCTGGAGTTTGACCCCGCGCACCCCGATCGACCCAGACGGCGGCATGTGCCGTCTCCCGCTTTGCAGAAGGAGGCTGAATAATGCCCGGATATCGTTACCGTTACATGATCTCAGACAGCCGGAACGAACCGCTGGCCCGCGCCGTTCTGGAAACGCCGCCGGACAGCGCGGTCTGGCAGCTCCAGGTGCTGGACGGCGATTTGAATCAGGTCCTGGAGCATGAGATCGTCAACCTGATCGCCATGGACGCGGATCACCCGGATATGACCGGGCGGATTCTCTCTACCGACCATATCAGTTCCATCAGAATAGAACCGGTGGACCTGCTGGGAGAGTCCCTGCGGCAGAACCTGCGGGTCCCCGTCCGGTTCGACAGCTTTATCTATCCCGTCTCCGGTTCCTGGACCGGACGCATTCCCATCATCTGCCACGACCTGAGCTGCGGCGGCATCGCCTTTTTCTGTAATTTTCAGCTCCGGATCGCGGAGACTGTGGAAGTGGTCATTCCCATCACCTCTCAGCCGGTGATCCTTCGGGCGCTGATTCTGCGCCTGCGCCCCTCCAACTCCAACATTCCGCTCTACTCCGCCAAATTTGTGGACATGATTCACGACGAGGAGGTCATTGTGCGGGAAGCCGTATTTTCTCAGCAGATCACAAACCACGGCCGGCAGAGATAACGCCGGGCCATATTAAAGATAGAACGCATATCAGTTCAGAAAGGAATCCTCGCTATGAAAATGAACGGAATCCACGCGGGCCGCATCGGAACGCGGCTGCTGTCCGCCATGCTCTCTTTGGTCATGGCGCTGTCCCTGCTGCCCGGGGCAATCGTCCCTGTCTCCGCCGCGAGCTGGATGGAGCCTTATCTTGAAAAGCTGGTGAGCTGGGGCGTGATGCGGGGCGACTCCTCCGGCGACCTTCACCCCGACCGGACGCTGACCCGCGGGGAATTCGTGGTGCTGGTGAACCGAGCCTTCGGCTACGATGATACCAGCGCCTCCGTCCCGTTTCGGGACGTGAAGGCCGCCGACTGGTATTACGACGATATCAACATCGGCTACACCACCGGTTATTTCAACGGCACCAGCAAGAGCACCGCCTCTCCCAAAAACTCCGTCACCCGGGAGCAGGCAGCGGTGCTGCTGGGCCGCAATCTGGCGCTGGACGACGACCCCGGCGCAAGTCTCGATTTCACCGACAGCAATACCCTGTCCAATTACAGCCGGGGTCTTATCCGCAGCTCCGTGGTCGAGGGCATCCTCAGCGGCTACGGCGACGGGTCCTTCAAGCCCAAGCAGAGCATCACCCGCGGCCAGATGGCCGTTTTGCTGGTGAACGCCATCGGAACCCCCGTCAACAAGTCCGGCACACAGACGCTGGGCGGCGTGTACGGCAACGTCACCATCTCCACCTCCGGCGTGACCCTGAAAGACACCACCATTGCCGGAAACCTGTATATCACAGGCGGTCTGGGGCTTGGCGACGTGACGTTGGAAAACGTCAATGTGCTGGGCAAGATCGTGGTGTGCGGCGCAGGCGAGAGCGAAAAGGGCAAGAACAGCGTAATCCTTCGCGGCGTTACCGCCCCTACCCTCATTATGGACAATCTGGCCAATAATGTGGTCTCCGTTCGGGCGGAGGGCAGCACCAAGATCGACAACACCTCTATCCGAACGCCCTCCTATGTGGAAGACGCCACCGAAGATAACTACGGCTTCACCAGCATCAAAGTAGAGGGCGAAGAGGGAACCACCCTGTCCGCCGCGGGCAACCTCAAGGAGATCGTCACAGTCTCTCCCAAGTCCACCGTCACCATGGCAAAGGGCTCCGTCAAATCCCTGACTGTGGACGAAGCGGCAGCGGGATCCACCGTCTCCGTCCTGAGCGGCGCGGCGGTGAAAACGCTGAATCTGGACACCGGCACCACCGTCACCGGCAAGGGCGATGTGGACCAGATGAACGTGAACACCGCCGGCACCAAGGTGGAGATGCTGCCCGACACCATCGTGGTCCGCCCCGGCAT
>JAEWYA010000022.1 GCA_023395775.1 Bacillota bacterium | reverse complement strand
GTTAATGCCTGCGCCCCTGCCGGCGCGGAGAATGCCGCCGAAATTGCCAAGATTATGGGCGTGGCTGCGGGCAGCAGCGAAAAGCAGGTGGCGTTCGTCCGCTGCAACGGCGGAACCAACGCCAAGAAGCGCTTTGAATACCGGGGCGTGCAGGACTGCATTTCCGCCACAAAGGTGGCCGCCGGTCCCCTGGACTGCTCCTTTGGATGCCTTGGCTTCGGCTCCTGCGTGACCGCCTGCAAATTCGGCGCCATGTCCATTGGCCCCAACGGCTGCGCTGTTGTGGATCCCGAGAAGTGCACCGACTGCATGGCCTGTGCCTCCGCCTGCCCCCGCAAGCTGATCGTGTCCGTTCCTGAGGCGAAGAAAGTCCATGTGGCCTGCGCCAACAAGGACAAGGGCAAGGCTGCCATGAGCGTGTGCGCCAGCTCCTGTATTGGCTGTGGCCTGTGCGAGAAGGAGTGCAAGAAGGACGCCATTCATGTGGTCGACGGCGTGGCCGTGATCGACTATGCCAAGTGCGTAAACTGCAAGATGTGCACCAGGGTCTGTCCCCGGGATGCTATCCTCCCCAAGGCCACCGCTGAGGAGAAGGAGAAGTATAAAGCAATTAAAAAGGCCCAGGCTGAAAAAGCCAAGGCTGCAGCGGAGGGCGCTTCGGCCCCCAACGCGTAAAATATCATCAGACAAAGAAGCCGGCCCAAATCGAAAGATTTGGGCTGGCTTTTTCAACTTTTTCTCTCAAGTGGAATCTTTTCAGTTTAGCGGTAGATCCAATCAATCCTGATCAAATAGACGTCCTGCCGGAACTTGCAGCACCTCGGCAATGGAAAAGAGAGTCTCCAGAGAAATCCCTTTCAGCTTCGTGCCGTTGTTGGCTTCTACCTGGCTGAGAAACGACCAGCTTTTGCCGATCATCTCTGCCAGCTGCTCCTGTGTATAGCCCCGCACCTTTCGGTAATAGGCGATCCGCAGTCCCAAAAGCCGATAATTTTCCCTGTACCTTTCACGCAAGCAGCATCCTCCTCTCCTTGTGAAATGAAGTGGTTTTGACTTAACTTTATGCTATCAAAACAGATAAAATTTTGTTACGGACCAATAGCATAACATTATTTACTTTTAGTGAGTAATATAGTATTATTAGCATGAGTAAAGATGCTTATAGAGAAAGGATAAATTATGCGGGGGACAAAGGACCTTTTGGAAGATCTGGCAGAGCGTCTGGACTGCATCTATCTCTCAGATCTGCGGACGGAAAAGTACCGCAGCCGGGCGGTCCACGCGGCGCTGGAATTTTCGCCGGAGGACTATTCCGTTTTCCAGTGGCGGGATGCCGCCAATTATCTGCTAGATCTGACCGAGCCGCCGCAAACCACAGCAGAGGCCCGAAAGCTCCTTCAGGAATGGGAGGCGGCCTTCCCTTCCAAAAACTGAACGAATCACAGCCCCGGCCTGCTTTTGCGGCCCGGGGCTGTGCATTTCCCCACAAAAAAGCGGCCCTTTGAGAATAAAGCATAAAAATGTCTGTTTTGTAAAAAAGTTGTGCGCAAAACCCTTTATTTACAATTTGTTTATATCCATCCATTGACATTCGTTTTAGGTGGTGGTAAACTCGCTTTAGCACTCGAGGATAATGAGTGCTAATCTCTATTTTACCGTTCTGGTAAGGAGCGGATCATGGATTTAACAGACCGAAAAAAGCAAATACTGAAGGCGGTGGTGGAGGATTATATATTTACCGCCGAACCGGTTGGCTCCAAGGCCATTGCCGCCCAGATGGGGGGCACGGTCAGCTCCGCCACGATCCGAAACGAACTGGCGGATCTGGTGGAACAGGGATATCTGGAGCAGCCCCACACCTCCGCCGGCCGGGTGCCCTCTCCGAAGGGATATCGGATGTATGTCAACGAGTTGATGGAACGCCAGAAGCTCAGTGTGGCGGAGACGGAAAAGCTGAACGCCGCGCTCCATTTGAAAATGGAGGAGCTGGACCGGGTGGTGTCCCAGGCGGGGAAAGCGGTCAGCGCGCTGGAAGGCTATCCCGTATACACCGCCACCGCCGGGAGAAAAAAGTTTTTTGCCCGGCACTTTGATTTTCTTCCGGTGGACGACAAGAGTTTTATCGTTGTGATGATGATGGGTGACAACCGGGTGAAGAGTCAGCTGATCCAGCCCCAGTTGAAGCTGGACACGGACCAGATACCCACGCTTGTGAACCTGCTGAACACCCATTTTACCAACTGTTCCGCCGACGAGATGAGCGAACGGCTCCTTCATATGACCGACCAGATTTCGCCTCAGATATTTCTGCTGCTGAGCCAGGCCGTGACCTATGCCACGGACGTACTGGACGAGGCGGGGCGAAAGGAGGTCCAGACTGTGGGGGCCAGTAAGCTTTTGAAGATTCCGGAGTTCCGGGACGCCGATAAGGCCCATCAGCTGATGAGCTATTTAAGCGAGGAGGGCGCGGATTTGCCCACCCCAGACGAAAACGCCTCCATGAAGATCCTGATTGGGCCGGAAAATGTCAGCAAGGCCCTGCTGGATACCAGCGTGGTGGTTGCCAGCTATGATATTGGAGACAATATGCGGGGATTGATCGGCGTGGTCGGTCCCACCCGTATGGATTATGCATCCGTTACCGCGCGGCTGAGCTATTTTGCGGAGGGCATGGCGCGGATGTTCGGAAAGAAAGATTTACCTTCCAAAAAGGAGGACCAAAAGACGTGAGCGAGGAAAAGAAAGAACCAACCGGCCAGCCGCCCGAGCAGGATACGGCCCAGACGCCCACCCCCGAGACTGAGCAGACGGAGACGAAAGGGGCCGAACCCAAGAAGGACGAAAAACCCAGGAAGGAATCCAAAAAGAAAGAAAAGACCTATACCCTGACCCGGGAGCAGATGGAGGCCGCGGAGCTGGCCGCCAAGCAGCTTGCCGCCGTCACCGACCAGTTTACCCGGCTTACCGCAGAATATGACAACTACCGCAAACGCACCACCAAGGAGAAGGAGTCTATTTATCAGGATGCCAAAGCGGACACCGTAACACCCTTTCTGGCTGTATACGACAATCTGGAGCGAGCTATGAAGACCGAGGGCGATGAGGATTCTCCTCATAAAAAGGGCCTTGAGATGATCTTCAACCAGTATAAAGAGGTGCTCAGCAAGCTGGGTGTCACCGAGATGGAGGCTCTGGGCCAGCCCTTTGACCCCAACCGGCACAATGCCGTCATGCACGTGGACGACGAGAGTCTCGGAGAAAACGTGGTGGCCGATGTGTTTCAGGCGGGCTTCGTGATGGGCGACAAGGTTCTCCGCTTTGCCACGGTCCGCGTGGCGAACTGAATTTGTTTACAATATATTTCATGTTTCTAATAGGAGGTTTTTATTATGTCTAAAGTAATCGGCATCGATTTGGGTACTACCAACTCCTGCGTGGCGGTCATGGAGGGCGGCGAAGCCGTTGTCATTGCCAACGCCGAGGGCAACCGCACCACCCCGTCCGTCGTGGCGTTTTCCAAGACCGGCGAGCGTATGGTGGGACAGGTTGCGAAGCGTCAGGCCATTACCAACCCCGACCGCACCATCTCCTCCATCAAGCGCGAGATGGGCAGCGACCACAAGGTTACCATCGACGGCAAGGCCTATACCCCGCAGGAGATCAGCGCCATGATCCTGCAAAAGCTGAAAGCGGACGCCGAGGCCTATCTGGGCAGCTCCGTCACCGAGGCCGTCATCACCGTCCCCGCTTATTTTACCGACTCCCAGCGTCAGGCGACCAAGGACGCGGGCAAGATCGCGGGTCTGGACGTCAAGCGTATTATCAACGAGCCTACCGCCGCGGCTTTGGCCTACGGCGTGGATAAGGAGCAGTCCCAGAAGATCATGGTCTATGATCTGGGCGGCGGCACTTTCGACGTCTCCATTCTGGAGATTGACGACGGCGTGATCGAGGTTTTGGCCACCGCGGGCAACAACCGCCTGGGCGGCGATGACTTCGACGAGTGCGTCATGAAATATCTGGTGAGCGAGTTCAAGCGCACCGACGGTGTGGATCTCAGCGGCGACAAGGTCGCCATGCAGCGGCTGAAGGAATCCGCTGAAAAGGCCAAGATCGAGCTTTCCGGCGTTACCACCTCCAACATCAACCTGCCCTATATCACTGCCGACGCCAACGGCCCCAAGCATCTGGACGTGACCCTCACCCGGGCCAAGTTCAACGAGCTGACGAGCCATCTAGTAGATGCCACCATGGGCCCCGTGCGTCAGGCCATGTCCGACGCCGGCCTAAAGCCCTCTGATTTGAGCAAGGTTTTGCTGGTGGGCGGCTCCAGCCGTATTCCCGCCGTGCAGGAGGCCGTGAAGAGCTTCACCGGAAGCGAGCCCTTTAAGGGGATCAACCCCGACGAGTGCGTGGCCATGGGCGCCGCGCTGCAGGCGGGCGTTCTCACCGGCGATGTGAAGGGTCTGCTGCTGCTGGACGTGACTCCGCTGTCCCTGGGCATTGAGACCATGGGCGGCGTATTCACCAAGCTGATCGACCGCAACACCACCATCCCCGTGAAGAAGAGCCAGGTATTCTCCACTGCCGCGGACAACCAGACCTCCGTGGAGGTCAACGTCCTCCAGGGTGAGCGGGAGATGGCCGCCGCCAATAAGTCTCTGGGCCGCTTCCATCTGGACGGCATTGCCCCGGCCCGCCGCGGCGTACCCCAGATCGAGGTCACCTTTGATATCGATGCCAACGGCATTGTGAATGTCTCCGCCAAGGACCTGGGTACCGGCAAGGAGCAGCACATCACCATTACCTCCTCCACCAACATGAGCAAGGGCGACATCGAGCGGGCCGTGAAGGAAGCGGAGCAGTATGCTTCTCAGGACGCGAAGATGAAGGAAGAGGTGGAAATCCGCAATCAGGCCGACCAGATGGTCTACCAGTCCGAGAAAACTCTGGGCGAGATGGGCGACAAAATTCCCGCCGACGACAAGTCCAAGGTTCAGGCCGGGATTGATAAGCTGAAGGAGGCCCTGAAGGGTACCGATACCGCGGCTATCAAGTCCGCCACCGAAGAACTGACGCAGGCGTTCTACGCCGTCAGCGAAAAACTTTATCAGCAGGCAGGACCCCAGCAGGGCCAGCCCGGCGCGGGTCCCGACATGGGCGGGCAGCCCGGCGGAAACCCCGGTGGACAGAGCCAGTATTACGACGCGGACTATAAAGTCGTAGATGATGAGGACAAGAAGGACGGCAACAAGTAACAATCAAATGGAATGCGGAGCCGCCCTCACAGCGGCTCCGCATACCCCGTTATTACCCGGCCCGAAGCGCAGCGCGGCGGGCCCGGGACGGAGAGGAGGAGTAAGGAAGCGGATTTTATTTTCCGTTTTGGCGGGAAATGAAATCAGGCGGACTTTGCGATGACGATATGGCAGAACAAAAACGCGACTACTATGAGGTCCTGGGCGTTTCCCGGGACGCATCCGAAGATGAGATCAAAAAGGCGTACCGCAAGCTTGCCAAGGCGAACCATCCGGACCTGAACCCCGGCGACAAGGCGGCGGAGGGCCGGTTCAAGGAGATCAATGAGGCCTACGAGGTCCTGTCCGACGCAGACAAAAAAGCCCGGTATGACCAATATGGCCACGCCGGCGTGGACCCTAACTTCGGCGCAGGGGGCTACGGCGGGGCCGACGGCTTTGACTTCGGCGATCTGGGCGATATTTTCGGCAGCTTTTTCGGCGGGGGCTTCGGGTCCCAGCGCCGGGCCAACCCCAACGCGCCCCAGCGGGGCGAGAGCATCCGCCAGTCCGTGGCCATCACCTTTGAGGAGGCGGCCTTTGGCTGCGAAAAAGCCGTGACGGTGGACCGGTATGAAGTCTGCGAGACCTGCAAGGGCAACGGCTGCGAGCCGGGAACCACCCCGGAAATCTGCCCGGACTGCCACGGAACCGGCACGGTGCAGGTACGCAAGCAGACGCCTCTGGGCGTCTTTGCGTCCACTGGTCCCTGTTCCCGCTGCGGCGGCAAGGGCCGAATTATTCATCAGCCCTGCAAGGACTGCTACGGCACCGGTATGATTCGTCGCCGCCACACCATCGAGACGAAGATTCCCGCGGGAATTGACGACGGCCAGACCATATCCATTCGGGGCCAGGGCCACGCGGGCAGAAACGGCGGTCCATCCGGCGACCTGCTCATTACCATCACAGTGAAGCCCCACGAGCTTTTCCGCCGGGAGGGCAACAGCGTTTTATGCGAAGCGCCGATTACCTTTGTCCAGGCGGTCCTTGGCGCGGAGTTGGAGATCCCCACCATTGACGGAAAGGTGAAATACACCCTGCCGGAGGGCACCCAGACCGGAACCACCTTCCGCCTGAAGGGCAAGGGAATTCCGGCGCTGAACGGCCGGGGACGGGGCGACCAGTATGTCACCGTTTACATCGAAACGCCCCGGAACCTGAGCAAGGCCCAAAAGGAGGTCCTCATGAAATTTGCGGAAGCCGTTGGGGACAACAACTACGAGGACCGCAAAAAGTTCTTTAAAAAGTTCAAAAAGTGAGGCTCTCCATGTATCTTGCTGATTACCATACCCACTCCCGCGTCTCTCCCGACGGACACGCCTCTATGCTGGAAATGGCCTCCGCCGCCGCGGCGGCGGGGCTGGACGAAATCTGTTTCACCGACCATTTTGAGCCGGTGGAGCCCCGCACCACCCTTCCCCGAAAGACCTTTGACTGGTCGGCGCAGACGGCGGAATACGCCGACGTCGCCGCCCGCTGGAACGGTCCGGTGAAGCTCCGGCTGGGGCTGGAGCTGGGCGATACGCCGTTTGACGCCGCTCTTGTGGAGCGGCTGCTGCGGGGAATGCCCGAATTTGACTTCATTATCGGCTCCGTCCACATGTTGTCCCAGAAGTTTGGCCTTCAAGACCTGGCGTGGCTTCGGGAACCTGACGAGAAGACCTGCTATGCCGAGGTGGAGGATTATCTGGAGACGATGCTGAAAATGGCGCGGTGGGGGAACTTTACCGTGCTGGGCCATATGACGCTGCCGCTGCGGTATATGAA
>JAEWYA010000144.1 GCA_023395775.1 Bacillota bacterium | reverse complement strand
CGCAGTGGTACTGCGCGGCCTGCTCAAACTCACTGAGCGGTTCCTGCTCTTCTTCTTTGGGCTGGGGAATGTTTTTTTTGAAAAAATGGAACATGACGACGCTCCTCTCCTGCAATCCACTTTCATTTAATTTATTTTATCATTTGTTTTCCCAAGATTCAATGACTGACGGGGATATAGTTTATAAACGTCAAAGCTGAGAGCATAAGGAAGCGAGCTGCCAACAGCAGCCGGCTCCTCTTACCCTTTGTGAGTTTTATTTATTCCTGTAACCTGTAAATAGTACAGAAAGACAAAATACCACCAAGGTTTTTTTCGTTTTTCAAGACTTTTTCAAGCAAATTTGGTAAAATGGGACCATCGAAAGAAATGGGAGGGGTATGTGTGCGCATTTTGCTGGTGGAGGATGAAAAGAGCCTGTCCGCAGCCATTTGTCAGGTGTTGAAACGGGAGCACCTTACGGTGGACGCCGCCTATACCGGCCCGGAAGGGTTGGACAACGCGCTGTCCGGTATTTATGACGCTGTCGTTCTGGACGTGATGCTGCCGGGCAAGGATGGCTTTTCTATTTTAAAGGAGCTGCGGGAGAGCGGCGTGACCACACCCGTGATGATGCTTACCGC
Source organism: Bacillota bacterium (assembly GCA_023395775.1). Lineage (GTDB taxonomy): Bacteria > Bacillota > Clostridia > Oscillospirales > Oscillospiraceae > Oscillibacter. The sequence continues at coordinate 3,765 of JAEWYA010000144.1, read as the reverse complement.
CCGGGGCGATCTGGAGGACCGGCTCCGGGGACTGGACGGCGGCGCCGATTATTATCTCCCAAAGCCCTTTCAGATGGCGGAGCTGCTGGCGTGCCTGCGGACCATCACCCGACGGCGGGATACTGTGCCCATGGAGGAGCTGGTCTTCGGCGATGCGGAGCTGCTGGGCCGGGAGGGCAAACTTTTGTGCCGGGAGACGGGTCAGTCTGTAAAACTGGGGGTCAAGGAATTGCAGCTCTTGGAGCTGCTGTTTCGCAATCCCGGTCAGATTCTATCAAAGGAGACGCTGATCGAACGCGTTTGGGGCTTTGAAAGCGACGCGGAGTATAACAATCTGGAGGTCTACTTCTCCTTCATCCGCAAAAAGCTGACCTTTGTGGGGTCTCGCATTAAGATCAAGGCTGCCAGAGGCCTTGGCTATTCTCTGGAGGACGCGTTATGATTCAAAGACTGCGGCAGAGATTTACGCTTCTGGTCCTTCTGGTGCTGCTTGTGGCCTTCAGTGGTACGGTGTTTGCCATCAACTATGCCAACTGGCATCGCCTGGAACAGGAAACTCATAGCTCTTTGCAAACACTCATCGCCGGCGACGGGCTGCGCCCCAGCGACCAGATGAAACAAAGCGGCCAAACCCACGATTTGCTGGCCCCCCCGGACAGCGAAACGGACGATACGGCGAATATTGCAGGCGGCGCAGAGAACCAGACGTCTTCCGGAAATTTCACGCCCCAGAGCGGGGCCCAGTCCGCTCCAAAAAACACAAACTCAGCAGACATCGGAGGTGCGGTACAACCCCCTGCGTCCCCTGATGGAACGAACCCTGCCGAAGACGCCAACGGAAAGACTCCGGCGGACGCAAAGGACCTGCGCCCCCAGCGGATGCTGTCCAAGGCGGACCTGTCCAATTTCTACACGGTCCGGCTGGATGATTCCAACAACGTCCTCAGCTGGTTCAGCGACCGGTCAGAGCTGTATTCCGACCAGCAGATTGCACAAAGCGTGACGGAGATTCTGGCGGTGGGGACAGATTCGGGCCGATTGGGCAGCCAATTTTTTATGATGGGTCAGAGGCCCTACGGGAAACTTCTTGTAGTGCTGGACAGTCAGCTTGAACTCGAGAGCGCCCAACAGCTCCTGGTGATTTCCAGTCTGGTGGGCCTTGCGGCCTTTTTGCTGCTGAGCGTCGGAGCGGTGCTGTTGATCCGCCGGATGACCAAGCCGGTGCAAGAGTCCTTTGACAAGCAAAAGCAGTTCGTGTGGGACGCCAGCCATGAGTTGAAAACCCCATTGGCAGTGATCTCTGCCAACAGCGAGGCGCTGGCGGGGGAAATTGGGGAGAACCGCTGGCTGAGCTATATCCAGTCGGAGGTCCAGCGCACAGACCAGCTGGTAAAAAATCTGCTGACCCTGGCCCGAATGGACCGGGCGGGGCAGCAGCTGGAAAAGCACCCCTTTGATCTGAGCCGGGCGGTCCTCAGTGTGACGCTCCCCTTTGAGAGCATGGCTTTCGAGACTGGAAAGACCCTGGCCACGGACGTGACGCCGAATCTCCAATACAATGGCAATGAGGAAATGCTGAAGCAGATGGCGGTAATTCTGATCGACAACGCCCTGAAATATGCCAATGACGGCGGAACGGTGACCGTTTCTCTGCTGGCCAGGGGCGACAGACGGATTTTGCGCGTGCACAACACCGGTGCGGGAATCAAACAGGAGGACCTGCCCCGTGTTTTTGAGCGGTTTTATCGGGGAGATGAGGCCCACAGCCGGGAGAAGGAGGGCAACGGGCTGGGTCTTGCCATTGCAAAGACCATTGTCACGGCGCATAAGGGGAAAATCGCAGCGGAAAGCGAACTCGGACATTGGGCCTGCTTCACCGTGACGCTGTGACGGAGGGCCTTACGCGTTTCTCGCGAAAAAGCGTAAAAACCACTTGAAATTTTGATGACGTCATAGTATAATACTTCCGTTACACCTGCCGGTGTGATGGAATTGGTAGACGTAGTGGACTCAAAATCCACCGCTGGCGACAGCGTGCCGGTTCGAGTCCGGCCACCGGCACCAAAAGATTAGGTCAAAATGGATGCAGGGCTGAAAAAGCCAGTGTTTATGCGACCTGACGAGGGTCTTGAATGAAAAATTCAAGACCCTCGTTTTTCATAGAAGCACCCCGCTTTTTTAATAAAAAGCGGCGAATGTGGTCTCGCCGTTTACCTTGATGATATTGCCGCCGCGGCGGGGGAAATCGTTGTTGTAACAGTTCCTCGCCTGAACAGTATTTTAATGCCCGGCTGCGCTTTCGATTTCTTGCAGCTCAAAGCGGTAGGTCTGTCGGGCATCCGGATATTTCTCACGATCCACAGGCTCGAGAAACATCCGCAGTGGGCGAATCCAAAGGCTTCCGTCTCCGTACAGCTTCCGGTAGACCACATAGTCCTCGCCGGTCTCGGAGTTCTTGGCGACGTCCTCCACCAAGTAATAGTCCCCCTTAAAGTGGCGGTAAACGCGCTTCAATTTAAGCTCCTGCATCATTTCCTCCCCATATAAAGTCTTCTTTTATCTGCGCCTCGGAGTCATGACGCCGTTTGCGTTTTTGTTACGCTTCGGTGTAGGGCGCCATGGTCAGGCGGATGAAATACCCTCGGTCATGATCGCACACCGGGCACTTTTCCGGCGCACCCTTACCGGTGAACACATACCCGCAGTTCAGGCACATCCACCCGCACTCCACGTCGGAGAGAAACAGTCTGTCCTGCTCCAGCAAATCCGCCAGCTTGCCGAACCGGTCGCCGTGAATTTTTTCAATCCCGGCGATCCAGTCAAAGGAATGGGCGATTTTTGAAAACCCCTCTTCCTTCGCAACCCCGGCGAAAGCAGGATATACCGGGTCGAACTCCTCGAACTCGTTGTGCTGAGCCATCCGCAGCAGCTGAACCATGTCCTGCGCCGCGTCCACGGGGTAACTGCCGTCAATTCGAATCGGTTCGCCGGACAGCTCCTTCAGGTGATTGTAATAAATTTCCGCGTGCTCCTTTTCCTGATTGGCGGTGAAGGTGAATACCGCCTCAATCACATGGAGCTTTTGCTGCTTTGCCTGTGCGGCGGCAAAGGTGTAGCGGTTCCGGGCCTGACTCTCTCCCGCGAAAGCCCGTAGCAGATTGATTTTCGTCTCGCTGTTTTTCAAATCCATAATCGTTGAAGCACCTCCTTTGCGTCAGAATGCGCAAAAGGAGGCGCCTTTATGCAGGGGTCAGGAAAACAATTCCTCCGGTACAAAAATGTCCGCCTTCGGTACCTTTTCCCAATGGAAATCCGGCAACAGGCTCTCGGGCGTCCGGGGTTCCGCCGTGGGATTTACCCCCGCCAGATATGCCAGCTTCCCGATGATGCCCGGGGGCGTATTTCGGGTCAGCAGGGAGTCCAGACTCAGATCTCCGTCCCGTTTGCTCAGCCGCCTCCCGTCGGGCGACAGCAGCAGCGGCACATGGTAAAATGCGGGCGGCGTCAGTCCCAGCAGGTCATAGAGATATAGCTGCCGGGGCGTGGAGGAAAGCAGGTCGCTCCCCCGTACCACCTGCGTGATCTCCATGGCCGCGTCGTCCACAACCACCGCCAGCTGATAAGCCCACAGACCGTCCGACCGGCGAAGGAGAAAGTCGCCGCAGTCTCTTTCCAAGTTTTCGGCATACCGGCCAAGGTGGCCGTCCTGAAACCCGATCTCCCGGTCCGGGACCCGCAGCCGAAGGGCAGGCGCCCGCGTACGGG